>JBGULZ010000384.1:0-13456 GCA_045116595.1 Ruminococcus sp.
GATGAATGGGGCGAGAGTGTAAGCTTGCCGTCCTTGAGCTCTGCCTTGCCCTTTTCGGTTGCGATCAGATCCGCCGCGATAACTGCGTCCGGGATCATATCGCCGGTGATGTCGAGCGTCTTTGTTTCTTCGGTGTCAAAGTTATGGATGATGAGCACCTTGCTGCCGTCGTACTCGGTATAGAACGCGCCGACAGCGTCGTCGTCAAAGTCGCAGACCCCGGTGATCCTGCCTCTGGAGATCTCGGGATTTTGGAGCTTGGTTTTTATAATTCTTCTATAGAAATTTAGCAGAGAGTTCTTATCCTTTAACTGCTGCTCGACTCCCCCGTTCTTCGGCGGGTCAAATGAGTTGCCTATCCCCTGAACGTTGATCGACGGCATATTGTCGCTGTCGAACACCATCGGCGTCCTGAAATTCGCGTCACCTGTCGTCGAGGGCGAGGTCATAGCTATCTCCTCGCCGTAATAGGTGAACGAGTTGCCCGGGAAGAGCATATATACCGACGCCGCGAACTTAGGATAGTCCGCTCCCTTTGATTCGAGCGAATTGGCGATACGCATCTGGTCGTGGTTGGACAGGAACATAGCGTTGATCTCATTGGGATTGACCGCCGCCATCTTCTTGTCGTAATTCATCACCTTACTCACGAGCGCCTTGCCCTTTTGGGTGATGATATTTTCGTGGATAGTGCCCGTGGTTGTGGCGTACTTAAACGCGAACTGGCTGTCGATACCGCTCTCGTAGAGCTCGGAGATATCCGAATCGTCCGACCAAGTCTCTCCGACAACATATACCTCTGGGTTTATCCCGCGGCAGGTCTTCATAAACCAAGTCAAAAACTCCTTGCCGCTCGTGGTTTGGTTGGTGTAGTACTTGCAGGCGTCGAGCCTGAAACCGTCAACGCCGCGGTCAAGCCAGAACTTGGCGATCTTGGTGAACTCCTCGCGGGTATCCTTTGAGTTGAGGTTCCATTCGGGCATAGTGGTGGAAAAGTTTGCCTCGCAGGAATACTCTCTGCCGAGCCGCAGGACTTGGGTATCCGAGCTGAAATAATCGTGCTCGTGGATCTCAAAATACTTTGCGTTGCCGTCGAGATTTCCGCGGGCAGCCTCTGCCGCCGCCTTTGTAAAGAGCGGATTGCGCGAGGAAATATGGTTGAGCACCAAGTCGATTATCAGCTTTATCCCCCTGCTGTGGCATTCCTCGACGAGCTTGTCAAAGGTCTCGAGCGTGCCGAACGAGGGGTCGATATCGTAGTAATTCTCAACGTCATATTTATGATAGGACTGGCTTGGCATTATCGGCGTGAGCCAGATACCGTCTATCCCGAGGTCGTCGCCTTTGTTGGGGTCGCCGTCGTTGAGGTAATCGAGCTTGTCGATTATACCCTGAAGGTCGCCGGTGCCGTCGCCGTTTGAATCGTTGAACGACTGGGTAAAGATCTCGTAAAAATTGCGGTATTTGTCCGTTGACTGCTTAGCGGTTTTATTTTCAACAGGGTCGCTTCCGTTTGAACAGCCGCAGAGTACACAGCCGCAGACGATCAATGCGGCAAGCAGCGCGGATAATAATCTTTTTTTCATATTTTTTCCTCTATAATTTAAGGGCGGCAGCCAACGACTGCCGCCCTAAAGAGCTTATTGGTGTACTAATAAAATTTAACCCTTTACGCCGCCGGCGGTTACGCCTTCAACGTAATACTTCTGCATCTTGAGGAAGAGAAGTGTGATCGGGATGGCAACGACCACCGAGCCGGCGAGGAACTGTTTGTAGTACTCGTTGATGAACTCCTTGTCGACCATTGACTGAAGTCCTATAGCAACGGTGTACAGCTCACGCTTATCACCCATGATGATCTTAGCAAGGATGAAGTCGCACCACGGTCCGATGAATGAGGTCAATACCGTGTAAACTACGATCGGTTTTGACATTGGAAGAATGATCTTCCAGAAGATCTGGTTCTTGGTCGCTCCGTCGATAGTAGCCGCCTCGTCAAGAGCACGCGGGATAGTATCGAAGAAGCCCTTTGAGATCTGGAAGCCGAGACCCGCGCCGCAGCTGTAGCAGATTACAAGAGCGATGAGGTTCTGAGCAAGACCCATAGCCTTCAGCAGATAGTAAATAGCGATCATTGTCATAAATCCGGGGAACATACCGAGGATCATGGCGATGTTCATAAGCTTTTTACGGGCGCCGAAACGCAGACGGCTGAACGCGTATGATACGGCAAGAACCGAAATTGTAGAAATTACGCAGCTGCAAGCAGCAACGCCCAGGGTGTTAAGGAACCATCTGGGGAAGTTGATGGCTGCGGAACCGCCCGAACCAACCATGAACAGATCGATGTAGTTCTGGAACGTCCACTCATGAGGAATGAGGTAGGGAACGCTGATTGTTGACTCGGCACGGAAAGAGTGCATAAGCAGATAAACGAACGGGCTTATCCAAATGATGCCTAAGATAGCAAGAAGGATATAGATCAAGGTGTTCGCAAGGGTTCTTCTAAATTTATAACTTTTTATCATGAGAACGCCTCCTCATCCTTCATCGACTTGGAATTGTTGTAAATAATGAGCGACAATGTTGCGCAGACAATAAATACAAGAATACCTATCGCGGCCGCTAAGCCGTAGTCCTGAGACGACATAGACAACGTGAACAGCCAGGTAACAAGAATATCCGTCTTACCGGCCTGATAATACTGCTCCGTTGAGGGGCCGCCGCCCGTTAACAGGTAAATAACGTTGAAGTTATTGATATTACCGACAAACTGAGTGATCAGCTGCGGGGTCGTTACGAAAATCATATAAGGCAGGGTGATCTTTGTAAACGTCTTGAACGGGCTTGCGCCGTCGATACGCGCCGATTCGTACAAGTCCTCGGGGATATTCATAAGAATACCGGACATTGAAAGGATGGTGTACGGGATACCTACCCAGATGTTTACGATGATTACGGTCATCCTTGCCATTAAAGCAGAGCTGTTAAGGAACTGTATCTTGACCGGACCGCCGCCGAACAGCTGGCTTATGTCGGTCAGCAATACGTTGATCGCGCCGTTTGTCTGGAGCATCTGGTTCATAAGAAGCAGTGATACGAACTGGGGAACAGCGATAGTGATAACGAAGAGTGTTCTCCAAAGGCTCTTAAGCTTGATGCCCTTTTTGTTGATCATAAGAGCAACGATCATACCGAGGATGTAGTTGGTGAATGTAGCAACTACAGCCCAGATAAGGGTCCATTCTGTCAGCTCTAAGAAGGTCGTAGCCTTTTTAGGTGTGTTTACAATATCAAACAGCGAGACAAAGTTGTCAAGGCCTACCCATGTGAACAGTGTTCCGGGGGGCATATGCTGCTTGTCGTAGTTTGTAAACGCGATAAGGATCATAAAGATGAGCGGCAGGATATTGAAAATGCCGATCATAAGTACAGGGAAAGAAAGAAGGGTGATGTGATACTTTCCGTCAGCGAAATCTTTGATGTCCTGTCTGAACGAAGTAGGCTTCTCACCGTTTTCTCTCATTACCTGATGTTTGTAAGCATCCTTGATGTTCGCGATATAGATCGCGAAAACAACAACGGTGATTACAATGGTAAGTACAGAATAAAGCAAAATAAGCATTGAGTTGTCGCCGGGGACGATACGCGGGATAACCGAGCCGGGATCAACAACCGTTTTCTGTGTAACGGTACCCAAGGTACCGAATTTGGAAATGTACTGCCAGCCGAAGAATACGATATATAAAACGTAGAGAACTTCGGCAAGGAAGAACAAGATTCCCTTATAGTATTTGCCCTTTGAAATGTCGCCGACACCAAAGATCAAATACGAAAGTTTTGTTGCCCAATCACCTTTGACAAAGGTTTTGCCGTAGTTGGCAAAGCCTTTGCCGATAGCTTTGAAGAAGTTTACTATGCCTCTGCCCAACGCCTTGAAAAAGCGTCCGATGGCTCCGGGGAGGTTTACGAAGAACTTCTTGAAGTTGTAACCAAACTTCTGAAACGGATTGAGCTGTTTATATTCAACAAATGTCATATAAGCTCTCCTTAAAAAGTCTGTATCTCTCTTTTATCAAGTCATACGCCGCTGCTCTTTGCTTGCACAAGCTTTAAGCCTCGGCGCTTATTTTTAGGTCACGCCTCGTTGCTCTTCGCTTTCCTCAAATAGCTTCCACTCGTCTAATCTGCTCCGTTGACTTTGTCAACTCTGCAGCTTAGTCCTCGCCGGTCGCTATTTTCGGGCTTCGAGCCTCGGCGCTTATTTTATAGTACACCAAACTAATAATGCCTTTTACGTTTCTCCACAATAAAAAACATTATTAGTTTGGTGCAAAGAAAACGTAAGCTCTTTTAGTTTGGCTTGGGGTACTCCGCACGAAGTACCCCTAAGCCTTTTAATTTGAATTAAATCAAAAATTCGGATTTGATTTGTCCGCTTTGATTAAGCCTCGTCACGAACGTTAGCGATAGTCTCCTTGAGGAGCTTGCTGAAGTAAGCTGCGTCGTCGGGATTTGTCTCTTTAGCAACGAGCTTGTTACCGAGGTTACCCATGGGCTGCCAAAGTGTGGGAGCGATGTTAACCTGCTGGCAAGCATTCTGTGACTGAGCAAGGATAGCCTGCTGAACAGCACTGTTCTTAACAACGGGATCTTCAAGAACGACCTTGTTTGAGGGACCCCAACCGAGCTGCTCTGCTCTGTCCTTCTGGCACTTCTGACCTGCGAGGTAGAGAGCGAGGATCTGAGCCGATGCGGGGAACTTTGAGTGAGCGTTAACGCCGATGTACTTGTAACCGAACATCGAGATAAGCTGTGTGTCTGTTCCGTTTACCTTGATTGTGGGAAGCTTAGCTGCGCCGAAGTTATCGCCGAGAGCCTTCTCGTCAGCCTTTGTGTTCCAAGAACCGTCAACGCCTGCGCCTGCTGTGCCTGTCTCTAAGCCGGAAGCGAGCTGAGCGTTGTCAAGAGGAATAAATGTGTCCTTATAGTCGTGCATGAGCTTTGAGAACGCCTGGAGAGTAGCAACAGCTGTGTTCTCATCATACTCTGTGAACTTCTGAGTTCCGTCGGGCTCTAAGCCGTCGATCTTAGCGCCTGCTGTGAATGCGAATGTGCATCCATAGAAGCCGTCGCCGCAGTTGAAGATGAACTCTTTGTTCTTTGCCTTACAAGCCTCGAGAATACCCTCGAGAGTCTTAGCCTGCTCGTCAGATACAACGCTCTTGTTGTATACGAGATAGTAGCCGTTATCGTTTGTCTCGGGATAAGCATAGAGCTGACCGTCGATAGTAGCAGCTGTTACTGTGTTTTCAACGTTTGTCTCAGCTACATAATCCTTGAACGCGCAGGGAGCGATAACCTTTGCGTCGATAGCCTTGTTGAGCTGGTCGGAAGCAAAGCTGAATACGTCAGCAGCCGCGTTAGCGTCGTTAAGAAGCTGTGTAACGGCGTCGCCTTCACCCTGAACTACTACTTCGATCTTAGCGAACTTCTTGTTGGGATAAAGTGCCTGGAAATCCTTGACCTGCTGCTCTACGAGAGCCTTAGCCTTGTCAGGAGCCCATACTTTAAGTGTGATGTTGTCCTCTGAACCGAATACGGTATCGCTAACGGCATCGTCTTTAACTTCGATTTTAGCTGCGCCGCCTTCTTCGCCGGATCCGGATGATTCTGTTGAGTTTCCGCCGCAACCTGCAAGAGCTGTTACAGCCATCATTCCTGCCAACAGAATCGCAAGAATTTTTTTCATTGGAAAATTCCCTCTTTCTAAAAAATTTTTTGTTTTCCGATGGAGCAAATTGCACAAATCGCTCTCTGTTCCACTAATTAAATAATATCAAAAAGTCGAGCAAATTTCAACTGGTTTTGTACTTTTTATCTAACTTGTTAATTTTAGCCTTATTTTTTGTGCACTATTACCCGCTATTTTTTTATATTTTACCTTTTGCACAAATATTAGGTTCTCAGCTTAGCAGTTTTGCCCAAGAGTGCGTTGTGCATTTTGTTCAAGCCTCGCCGATTTTATTGAGGAAAAACCACTATTGAACAACTTCAACTACCCCTGATTTGGGTCGGGTGTAAATATTTTTAAAAGATTTTAGTGTATTTTTACCAATAAACCCGATTTTTGCAAAAATACGCGTTTTTTTAGCTTTTCGGTTGTATTGTTTTGATATTCTTGATATAATATTATTAGTATACTATATAGTATGTGATTAGGAGATGACTTTATGAAGCTCAGCGATATTTTGAAAAATGTTGATTACACCGCGCAGACCTCTGTTGACCCCGATATCACGGATCTGATCTATGATTCGCGCAAGGTCAAAAAGGGCACGGCGTTCTTCTGTTTGAAGGGCTATACCTCAAACGGCCACGATTACGCGAAGTCCGCGGTCGAAATGGGCGCCGCGGCTCTTGTAATAAGCGACGACCTCGATTTTGAAGTCCCCGAAAACGTCGCCGTTATCAAAACCACCGACACCCGCCTCGCTCTGGCGCTTTCGAGCAACGAGTTCTTCGGCAACCCCGCGGACGAGCTTATGACCGTAGCGATCACCGGCACAAAGGGCAAGACCACCACCGCCGCTATGATCGCCGAGATTTTTGAGCACGCGGGGATCATGACCGGAACCATCGGCACGCTGGGCGTTGTTTACGGTGGCAACACATACAAGACAAACAACACCACTCCCGAGTCTTACGAGATACAAAAGTCGCTGCGCGATATGATAAACGCCGGCTGCAAGGCTATGGTGATAGAGGCTTCGTCCATCGGACTGAAGCACAACCGCCTTGCGGGGCTCAACTTTGACGTCGCCGTGTTCACAAACTTCTCCGACGACCATATCGGCGGGGTCGAGCACAAGGATATGGCGGAGTACCTCTACTGCAAGAGTCTGCTGTTCCGCCAGTGCAAAAACGCCGCCGCGAATATCGACGACCCGAGCTATAAGGAGATAACAAAGGATTTTAAGGGAGATATCCTGACCTACGGCTTCTCCGACTCAGCGCAGCTCAAAGCAAAAAACGACCGTCTGCTCAGCGAGGGCGGATTCATCGGCGTTCACTTTGAGACCGAGGGGCTCAAGACCCTCTCGCTCGACGTCGGCGTACCCGGCAAGTTCAACGCCTACAACGCGCTTGCCGCCATCAGCGCGGTATCGTTCTTTGATGTTCCCGACAGCGCGATCGTCGACGGTCTGCGCGTCGCTCATGTCAAGGGCAGGGTCGAGCCCGTAAAGGTCCCCGGCAACTACACATTGCTTATCGACTACGCCCACAACGCGCTTTCAATGGAAAACGTGCTGACTACCTTGAGACAGTATGAGCCAAACCGCCTCATCACGATGTTCGGCGCGGGCGGCAACCGTCCGAAGGTAAGGCGTTACGAGATGGGCGAGACCTCGGGCAGGCTGAGCGACCTCAGCGTTATCACCGAGGACAACTCGCGCTTTGAGGACGTTATGGACATCATCGAGGACATCAAGACGGGTATACACAAGACCGACGGCAAATATGTTGTCGTGCCCAACCGCAAGGACGCCATAAGATATTGTATGGAAAACGCCGAGGACGGCGATATAATCGTCTTAGCAGGCAAAGGTCATGAGGATTACCAGGAGATCAAGGGCGTTAAGTACCATATGGACGAGCGCGAGCTGATTGCCGAAATAATCGAGGAGCAGCGTGACGCCAAATGAGCAATTCGGAAATCACGATAAAACACTACAGCGAGCTTACCCGTGACGAGCTCTATGAGATCTTTAAGCTCAGGGTAGACGTTTTTGTAGTCGAGCAAAACTGCCCCTGCAGCGAGATCGACGAGTACGACGCGGACTGCCTGCACCTCTGTCTCAGAGAGGACGGAGAGCTTTTGGCTTATCTGCGCATAATACCGCAGGGCGAGCCGGTAGTTATCGGCAGAGTCATCTCGGCAAAGCGCCGCCGCGGTCTGGGAACAAGGATAATGCGCGAGGCAATAAGGTTCTGCAAGGAAAAGCTAAACGCAAAAAAGCTCTTTATCCAGGCGCAGACCTACGCGCAGCCATTTTATGAGAGCGTCGGCTTCGTCAGGGTTTCGGACGTTTATATCTATGACGGTCAGCCGCACATCAAAATGGAGCTTACACTATAATTGAAAACATTTAGGGCGGAGATGATTTTGTTCATCCCGCCCTGATAATTTTTAAAAAACGTTGCAATTATCCCGCGTTTGTGTTACAATACGATACGTTCGGCTATTGCCGGCTATCAGCGGAGTTCGGCCTCTAAATCCTTCGCTTAAAATAATAAAACCAAGGAGAATCACAATGAAAGAAAAAATCTCATCCGCGACAGCGGATACGAAGTTGCTGTTCCGCAACATCCCGTCTGTCATCACGGCTTTGTTTACCGTTTCCGTGGTGGTAATGAACATACTCGCCAACAAGACGATTTTTCAGAACGAATGGCTGGCGATCGACGGCGGAATACTCGTATCCTGGCTGTCTTTTTTATGTATGGATATAATCACCAAGGCTTTCGGCCCCAAGGGCGCGACAAAGCTGGCGGTCTTTGCCATGCTGATCAACGCGTTCGTATGCCTGCTGTTCTTTGCTGTCAGCGCGATACCCACCAAAGAGGACTTTACGGCGTTCAACACCGTCATCGGCGGAACGTGGTTTATTTTGCTGTCAAGCACGGTAGCGTTTATTTCGTCGGCGGTGATCAATAACTTTATGAACTGGGGGATCGGCAAAGCCTTCCGCAAAAACCCCGACGGCAAGCTCGCTTACGTCACACGCAGCTATATCTCGACCTTTATCGGTCAGTTCTGCGATAACTTCATCTTCGCGGCTCTTACCTTTATGGTATTCGCCCCGATATTCTGGGACGGCTTCCACTGGACTTTAATCCAGTGCGTGACCTGCTCGCTGCTCGGCGCGGTGCTCGAGCTTATTATGGAGGTCATTTTCTCCCCCATCGGATACGTCGTGCTCAAGCGCTGGAACCGTGAAGGCGTGGGCGCGGAATACAGACGCAAGAAGGCATTGGTATGAAAATCATCATAACCGGCTCGTCCGGAGGAATAGGCAAAGCGGTCTGCGAGCGATTTTTGAGCTTGGGACACACGGTTTACGGTATCGACATAAAGCCTGCCGAAATCGACCACCCGAAGTATATCCATTTTCAGACGGATATCAAAAACGCGGATACTCTGCCGGATATCAGCGACGCGGAGATCATCTTCAACAACGCGGGAACGCAAAACAGCGGCGATGACATCGGCAACAACCTGCGCGGAACGATCAACGTTACGGAAAAATATGCGGCGAGCTGCCCGCTGAAATCGATTTTATTCAACGCCTCTGCTTCCGCGGTGTCGGGTCAGGAATTCCCCGAATACGCGGCTTCTAAGGCTGGGCTGCTGGGATATATGAGGAACACGGCGATACGGCTCGCACCGCAGCGGGTCACGGTAAACGCCATAAGCCTCGGCGGAGTTATCGACCATATGAACGATCCGGTAATAAACGATCCCGGCTGCTGGAAAAGGATAATGGACGTCACCCCTATGAAAAAGTGGATGACTCCCGATGAGGTTGCCGACTGGGTGCTGTTTTTGACAACTCAGAATCTCTCTATGTCGGGAGAAAACCTCGTTATCGACAACGGAGAAATGCGCCTCAACCCCACCTTTGTATGGCCTGAGGACTGCTGAAATATAATCAAACGAAAAAACAACGCTTCCGTGTTACCGCGAAAGCGTTGTTTTGTTTTTCGTCAGTCACGCGGACCTTCACCCGGCATTATAAAGTCCGAATTGTCCGGCATTTTGCGTTCAGTGCCGCCTGGCGGTGTATATTCGGTGTTGTCGGGTCTGATAAAATCGCTGTCGTCAACATTGATGTGCTTGGTGCCCTTGTGAGGTTTATGCTGAGTGTCATCAAATATGACAAAATCAGAATCGTCTATATTGACGTGCTTTTTGCCCTTGTGATGCTTGTGCTTTGTTTCTTCAAAGGTGACAAAGCCGCTGCTGTCGGGCATAGTGTGCTTACTGCCTTCCGGTGGGATATACTCGGCGCTATCGATGGGCTTGACAAATTCGGAGTCGTCGGGCGGTTTATAGCCCGCGGTCTCTTGTACGCGCGGAGGATAAAGAAAGTAGGCTGACAAGCCTATAAAGCCGAGATAAAACACAGGACGGCTGAACAATGTTCTGATCATATTATCCTCTAACCCGAAACGGTATATTACAAAGAGCAATATCTCCGCAACAAAGCTCAGTATGAATAAAATCATAGCGGATAACGGCAGGATCACGGACAGCTTTGGATAAAGCCGTATATTTCTGCGGATGAACGTGTAATAGACAATCAGTATGATCAACGCCATCAGCGTCATAAAAAACGCCGCGCCGTACAACGCGAACAAAAAGGCATACTCGCCTGTAAAGTCAAGAAACGCGATCACGCTCCCTGTCAAACGCAGCTTGAGCAAAACTACTCCGAGCAACGCGATGATAAAAACGATCCTTCGCACCCTGATGAATTTTAAATTACTTACTTCGGATGTCCACGCAAAAGCGGAAAGCAACGCGAACAAGAGCGAAACAAGCGCTTCTATCAACAATTCCTGTAGGGAGGCTTGCTTGAGATCTCTGACCAAAACAAAAATGTAAAACGCCGAATACGCCGCGAACATTATTGCCGTCAGCCTTACTACAAACAGCCTAAGTCTCTGCTTTTTTTTCATAATTCCCTCCTAAAAAACCGCCAAAACAAAACAAGGACGGCGCGCTTATGCCGTCCTATTTACCGGATCAGGGTCTGTAGATTTGATTTCCCCAGCCGTTTTCATCTGTCGCGTTTTGCGTAGTCGCTTGGACAGTTGTTGCCGCAGTCGCTTCGGTGACGGGCTCTGTCGGAGCTTCGAGCTTTTCTCCGATGGGATACGGAGTATCAAATAACGCCAGCCACTTTTGGATATAAAGCGCGTCCGCGGAGTCGATCTCTTTATTTCCGTCAACATCCGCCGCCTGCTCTGAAAAACCGCAGCTCAAAGGTAATTCGGCAATTTTCATTTGAATACACGTTACGTCGCTTATTGTAACGGTCCCGTCGCGGTTGGCGTCTCCGAGAATAGCTCCCGTCCCGTTGTTCTCTGTGTTATCGGGAACAGTTCCCGCAACGGCAGTAACGCTGCCGATAATCATCAATATAGCCGCGCAAAACAGTATCAGCTTTATTTTGCACAGTTTAAAGGTCATTATAATCCACCTCGGCGTTATCTCTTTCTTGAGGGTTTTCGGGCGCTGTGGTATTTGGCTGAGCAGCATCCGATTTTGAGTTTTTAGTATTTCCGTTTTGGCTTTTTTGGCTGTTTGTCCAGGACTTTTCACCCGATTGCGAGCCTGATTTATCGCCGCCGTTTTGCGCGGACGAGCCGTTGTTTCCGTTTTGCGCGGACGGAGCGTTGCCGCTTGTTTGGGCGCCGTTTGAACCGCTTCCGCTTTTATTGACGTCCCCGCCCTGTTGACCGGAACCGCTGCCGGACGCTTGTGAGGCTTCGCCGCTGTTTTGAGCGGAGCTTCCTGACGCGGGAGTTGTCCCCTGTGTTTGAGAAGCGATCTGCTCCGCGCCGCTTTGCGATGATGACGCGCTTGCGTCTTTGCCGTCATCGCAGCCGCACGCCGACAGGCACAAAATAAACGCGGCGAGCATTGCCGTCAATATCAGTTTTTTCTTAGACATATTCTTTCACCGTTGACCGTCACGATCAGGGAAAGCGCAGCTTGAATGTATATTAAAAATCAATTATTATCTTTCGCCGATCATTATCCTAAATGTGTTGCTATTTAAATAATTCTACTATGTACGAACCGAAAAGTCAACAGCGAAAATATACATCTTTGCAAATTCGTGCAATAAAGTCCTTTGAATAACACAAAGATCCGGCAACCCTTCGTTATACAGCCATTACCGGATCATTTGATTTACAGTGTTGACCGGAGCCTTACGGCTCCCGCCTTTTTGTTATTGTGAGGATATTTTTGCCGTTTGAATACTCATATTGAAGCCTGTCGCTGAACCTGCGTACAAGGAACAAGCCCAAGCCGCCTTCCTCGCGTTCCTCGGGGCTTCCCAAATCGGGATCGGGGGCTTTCAGCGGATTGAACGGGATGCCCTCGTCCGTAAACGTCAGCGCAGCGTCGTTTGACGCGGGGTCAAACGAATAGCCCACCGTCAGCTTTCCGCCTCCGCCGGGATAAGCGTAGCGCACGATATTGGCGCAGATCTCGTCGGCAATTATGCTGAACTGAGCGATCGAGTCGCTGTCAAACCCGCAGGATCTGAGCTGCTGTTTTATGAAGCTGTAAACACCCTCGAGCTGCGAAAGCTCCGCGTCGACAGTCATTTCCTCAAATATCCGTCTGCCGTTATATACGACCGCGAGCATTGTGATATCGTCCGACTGCGGCGCGTTGCGGGTATATTCGCTTATATCGTCGCTTACGCACGCGCATATTTCGTCGGCTGTTTCAACATCCGCTCTGTTAAGCGTTTCTTTAAGTCTGTCCTCGCCGTACATCTTATCGCCGGAGTTTACCGCCTCGGTCACGCCGTCGGTATAGAGGAACATCATATCTCCCTTTTTTAGGGTCAGCTTTCTGCAATGGTACGACACGTCCTCCTCGATCGCGACAACGAAGTCCGGGCTGTCGGAGAGGAATCCAAAGCCGCCGCCCGATCGTTTGAGCAGAGGTCTGCAGTGACCGGCGTTGATGTACGAAAGCTCGCCCGTTAAGGTATTGAGCGCGCCGATCCAGAGGGTCACGAACATATCCGCGCTGTTGTCCTCGCACAATGTGCGGTTGGCTGTCTTTATCACCTTTTCGATATCGCGGTTTGACAGCACGAGGGATTTGATGATGGTTTTTGCCTTCATCATAAACATCGCCGCGGGTATCCCCTTGTCCGAGACATCCGCCGTCAAAAATACAAAGTGGGCGTCGTCGACAAAGAAGAAGTCGTAGAAATCTCCGCCGACCTGCTTGGCGGGCTTCATAGTAGCGAAAATATCGATATCGTGCCTGTCGGGGAACGGCGGGAAAACTCCCGGCAAAGCGGAGGTCTGTATCGCCCGCGCGAGCTCAAGCTCCTGCTCGAACCGCTCGGATTCCCTTGCGATATAGCCCTTAAGCGTATCTACTGTGGAATTTATTCCGTTTGACAGCTCGTCGAACTCCAGATTGTTCCTGACGTCTATCTGCGTTTCTAAATTTCCGCTTGTTATCTCGGAGAGCTCGCTGTTGACCGTTTTGATGTTTTTGACGACCAGCTTGTTCATCAGGTGATCCATACGCAGGAAAATTACCGTCAGCAGCAACAGGACAAGAAAACCCGTGATCATCATAATTATGCTGAGGCTTGTCATAACATCCGACTTGGGGATAAGAGATATCGCG
>JBGULZ010000385.1:0-8318 GCA_045116595.1 Ruminococcus sp.
CCGTTTACCACTGTCTCTGCCTGAGCAGCTCCGGGCCACTCGCCGTTGATGGGATTGCCGTCAGCATCCCAAGCGTATACATAAGCTGCGCCCCAACCGAAGTTGTCTGTGAGCTTGAAGCTCTCGTTTGAGGGACGGTATGTGGGAGGCTCATCTGTGGGAATGTCATCTGTGGGATCTGTGTTAGGATCGGGCTCGTAGTAACCTGTTACGATATAGTGACCGAGGTCGTTCTTTGTGCCGTCCATCCAGTAGCCGTCATAGCTAAAGTCTGTGATATCCTGTGTCTGAGCGCCGTTACCGTTGTTAAGGATAACACCTACTGCGCCATCGGGAATATGGCAGATGAACTGTGTCTCGCCGTAGCCGTTTACTACTGTCTCTGCCTGAGCAGCTCCGGGCCACTCGCCGTTGATGGGATCACCGTTAGCGTCCCAAGCGTATACATACGCTACGCCCCAACCGAAGTTGTCTGTGAGCTTGAAGGAATCCTTTGGAACCGGATCTGTGGGAGGCTCATCAGTGGGCTCTTCTACAGTTGTGGGCTGAGGCTGAGTCTGAGGCTGTGTCTGAGGCTGAGTCTGAGGCTGAGTCTCGGGAGGATCTGTGGGATCGGGCTGAGGAGTATTCGGGTTTACATAGTTTTTGTCATATGTGCCGGCATAGATAGATGTCTGGGTCGTGCCCTTGAATGTCTTGCCGTCAACGAACTTGCTGTACTGAATAACCTGACCGTCGTTCTTAGTCTGGAGCTCTACCATATCAAGGTTGACTGTGGTTGAGCCTGTGCTCTGGAGAACATCGAATGTGCAGGTGAGGAGGCCGATCTTCTTGCCGGTCGATGTGTCGCGCATCGGGTAGTATGTTCCCGCGTTGGAAACGTTACCGATGAGTGCGCCCGTGCCGACCTTTGCGCCGTTGATAACGGACTGATCGGTGATGGGTGTGTTGTAGAATACTGTGCCGATGACTTCGCCTTCAACAACTGTATCCTTCTTGTTGCAATCGCTGTACTTGAGGACAGAGGGATCCCAAGTGAGCTTCCACTGGTCATTGACCATAAGCTCTGAGCTTTCTACATAGAAGCTTACTGTGATCTGCTTTGTGCCTGCGGGGATATTCTCTACTCTTCTGTCAAAGAGGCAGGTAGACTGAGCTGTTACCTTAAGCGTCTTGCTCGGGTCGGGCTGTGTCGGAGGCTGATCGGGAATGTATTCCTCGCCTGACTTCTTGCCGTCCTTGCCTACCGCGTACTTCTGGATATATGTAGCGTCCATAATGTCGACAGTGCCGTCGTTGTTAACATCGCCGACGATGAGCTGGAAGGAGTCAAGCTCTGACTTTCCTGCAGCGTACTTCTGGATGATAGCAGCGTCCATAATGTCGCAAACGCCGTCGAAGTTTACATCACCGTAGTAGTACTTCTTGCCGGGATCGGGAGTTGTTACGGGCTGTGTAGGCTCGGTTGTCGGCACTACGGGTGTTGTCTCTGTGGGCTCTGTTGCCTGTGTGGGATCTTCGCTGTTTACGTAGTTGGGATCATAGTTGCCCTCGTAAACAGAAGCCTGAGCTGTGTACGGGAACTCGGGAGCGCCCGAAACCATCTTGCTGTACTGAACGATCTGACCTTCCTTGGTCTGGAGCTCTACGAGATCGAGGTTAACGTCGGTTGAGCCTGTGCCGATAACATCAAAGGTGCAGTAAACTACGCCGATGAAGCCGCCGGTAGAGGTGTTGCGCATCGGATAATATGTTCCCGCGTTGGAAACGTTACCGATAAGCTGTCCCTGGCCGACCTTTGCGCCGTTGATAACGGACTGGTTTGTGATAGGCGTGTTGAGGTATGTTGTGCTGAGGAGCTCGCCGTCATAGTAAACGTCTGTCTTGTTTACGCCCTGCTCCTCGTTGAACTTGAGGACTGAGGGATCCCAAGTGAGCTTCCACTGGTCGTTGACCATAAGCTTTGAGCTCTTGATGTAGTAAGCTACTGTGATCTTCTTTGTGCCCTGATCAAATGTCTTGGTGTTGTTGCCGAAGAGTACATTTGACTTAGCGTTAACTGTGAGCTTACCGCTGGGATCTGTAACCTTCTGTGTTGTTGTGGGAACAGGAGTGGTCGTTGTGGGTACGGGCTCTGTTGTTGTGGGAGCGGGTGAACCCTTTGTTACGTCAGTTGCCTGAACGCTCGCAGTGCTGGGCTTAAGTGTTGTTGTTTCCCAAGATGTTCTGCTGGTTCTGCCGTAAATATGGCTTGTGCCACCGAGAACATATGCAGCAGACTTTCCTTCTTGGTTGGTCTTTGTCGTACAGTTGACCATAGCCTTAGTCTTTGAAGACTTGGAAAGGTCATAGTCTGTGGGAGTTTCCGAAACGGTAGATGAGCCGTCGGCATTCTTTACAGACTTGTAGCTCTTTGTAGGAACTTCAACATAGTAGTAACCCGAAGCCTCATCGTACTGCATTTCCTGTCCGGGCCAACCGGGAACATTTGTGTAAGTTATGTTAGATGAAGCATATGTATCCTCATCAAAGATCCATGCATTGAAGGGAGCTTTCCATGAGGACCATGCTGTGGGAGTCATAAATACATACACGCCCGAACCGTCGTGCTCGGTCTTCTTGTACTTATAGGAATAACTCTTTGTCTGACCCGCAGCATCTTTAGCTGTGAGGTTGAGTGTGATAGTATCGCCGTAGCTGTAGTCTGAGCCTATGCGGATAGTGGGAGTACCTGTGAAGGATACGGGAGCGCTGTCCTCAAGAGCGTATGTACCGGAAACAGCGTTCTCAAGGCCGAGCTTAACTGTCATGGTCTCGCCCTCGAATGTGCCAGACTCTTTTGAGGCTGTAGCCTTGGGAGTTGAAGTTGACTGATAAACAACAGCAACGCCTGATGCACCGATCTGACCGGAGAGTGTTCCGCCTGATACTGTGAATTTGTTGCCTGTTACTGTGTCAACATATGTGCCGTTAGCCATACCTGTTCCGCTGATGTTTACGGAGGCGGTTGTGCCGTTTACGTTAGAAAGAACGATACCTGTTGTACCTCTTCTTACATAAGCGATGCTGCCCGAAGAACCGAGAGACTCGCTCTGACCTACAAAGGCGTTCTTGAACTTGTTGACTTCGGAAACCGCCGCGCTCTTATATGTGGTGTCTGTGGAAACCTGACCCATATTTGCAGCGGGACGGGCAAAGAACAGAGCTGTTGAGTCTTTTCTTGCAGCAACAAGTGCCCATGCCTTTGCGATAACTTCGTCGGAAACGTTAGCTGTGTTAGCGATACCCGCTGAACCCGCGTCGCCCTCGTATGTATCGTGAGACTCTGCCCAAAGTACTACCTTGTTGGCAGAAACGCCAGATTTGTAGGATGAGCTTGCAGCGCTGCCTGCGTTTTTGTCATAAACAGCTTTTGTTACAGCGTCGCCTGTGCGGTTATCTGTTACGTTGATGTAGTCTGTATAGTGTGAATACTGTCTTGATGAAGGTCCACAGTTGTTGAGGATCTCACCGTACATATAGAGGTTTCCGCCGGTCTTCTGGCTGTAATAGTTCTTGGCTGCGTTTGTAACGTTGGGCCAGAACTGCGAAGCGTAAGAGCCGTCGGAAGGAGTCTCGATGTGCTTTGCGCCATCGAAACGGAAGCCGTCAACACCGCAGTCGATGCAGGACTTCAAAAGACTGATGATGTTGTTCTGTACTGTTGTGTTAGCAGTGTTAAGGTCGGGACAAGCCGAAAGGTGACCCTGAACGCACTGTCTAACATCGCCGTCGGAAACGCTTCCGGAAACATTGTGATAATACTGGCTTCCGGAAACAGTTGCCGAGTAAATGTTCGACTGATAGGTTTGAACCTGTTTGCTTACCGCAGATTCAACTTTGTTTTCGTTGCCCACGTGGTTAGCTACGATATCGCAAATGATCTTGATACCGTATTTGTCAGCTTCCGCGCAGAGAGCCGTGAGGTCTGCCTTTGTGCCGAACCAAGACTTCTGAGCGATCTGGTGGCTTACAGGCTGATAGGGCTTCCACCACTCGTTTGCAACCATGGTAGATGCGCCGTAGTCCTTTGGCTGCTGAACAGGAGAAGTCTGAACAGTGCTGTAACCGGCCGCCTTGATAGCGGGCAGGTTGTCTTTGATTGTGTTGTAAGACCAGTTGAAGGCGTGCAGGATTACACCATTCTGCGGATTTGTCTGCAGGTTGGGTTCGGACGCTATGGCAGCGTCCGCTTCGGAGCCTACTTCGGCTGCACCTGCGGCAAATGTGAACGCGAGAGAAGATGTAAGTACTGTTGCAGCTGCAACTATGCTTACAAGTTTTCTGAACATTTTCATCAAAAAACCATCCTTTCATTTTTATTCGATTATATTATACCAAATACAATTGAAAATGTACATATTTTATATTACAAATCTGTGACCTTTTTTTTGTATATTTTTGCAATTTGTACTAAAAGGACACTCGGTTTTGATAAAATTACTGCATTTGAGAATTGTCGAAACTTGTATCTGTTAAAAATTTCACAATCTATTTCGTGTTTTTGGATCAGATTTGTGTATTAATTTGTATTACGGTCAAAACTCGATGTCATTCTGAGCGTCAGCGAAGAATCTCATTGTGCTTACACCAACGTCTGCATAACAGGTATGAGATTCCTCGGCAGAGCCTCGGAATGACAGCGTGAAATTTTTTCTATATATATTAGTATAACTATTATATTGACTTTTGCGCTTTATTAGAATATAATCTATAATGGTTTTGTAGGCGATAATAAAAATCGCCGCAAAATACACCGCAGGAAAAGGGGTGTAAAAATGGAACAGAATCAGAAAAAAGTTATCCTGTCACTAAAGGATATATTTTTGCGGTACGACGGAGAAGTGATACTCAACCATATCAACCTTGATATCCACGAAAAAGAGTTTGTCACCATCCTCGGCCCGAGCGGATGCGGAAAAACCACTACGCTCAGGATAATCGGCGGATTTGTCGAGCCCGAAAGCGGAGACGTTATATTTGACGGCAAAAAAATCAACGGCACGCCGCCCAACAAAAGGAACGTCAACACGGTTTTCCAAAAATATTCGCTGTTCCCCCACCTTAATGTATTTGACAATGTAGCCTTTGGGTTGAAGCTGAAAAAGCTCCCTAAGGATGAAATAAAGAAAAAGGTCACAAAAATGCTTGCTACCGTAGACCTTAAGGGCTACGAAAAGCGCCCGGTAACTAAGCTTTCGGGCGGTCAGCAACAGAGAGTCGCTATCGCGAGGGCGCTTGTGTGCGACCCGGACGTTATCCTGCTTGACGAGCCGCTCGGCGCGCTCGACCTAAAGCTGAGAAAATGTATGCAGCTCGAGCTAAAGGAGATACAGCGCGAGACCGAAAAGACCTTTGTCTATGTAACTCACGATCAGGAGGAAGCCCTGACGATGAGCGATACCGTTGTGGTTATGAACAACGGCGTCATCGAGCAGGTCGGCACTCCCGAGGACATATACAACGAGCCTGTCAACGCCTTTGTCGCGGACTTTATCGGCGAGGCGAATATCCTAAACGGCACAATGATAGACGACTGCCGTATCAGGATCTTGGGCAAGGAGCTCGAATGTGTCGACAAGGGCTTCGGCAAGAACACGCCCGTCGACGTTGTGATCCGACCCGAGGACATCATCATCACTCCCCCGGACAAGGGGCAGCTAACCGGTATAGTCGAGAGCGCGACCTTTAAGGGCGTTCACTACGAGATGAGCATCCGCTGCGGAAAGTGCGAGATAATCGTGCAGTCTACCCGCAGCGCGGAGATAGGCAGCGAGGTCGGAATGTGCGTCGTTCCGTTCAATATTCAGATAATGAACAAGCTGCTGCCGTTTTATGATAATATAATAGAAACCGTTGTCACCTACTCGGACGAGAGCAGCAATATGTTTGAGTTTGAGCTTGAGGGCGAGACCGTCAAGGTCAGGGACTTTTACTTTGAGCAGGGCAAAAAGCTCAGGATCACCCTGCCTCCCGACGCGCTGTCACTCGCGGGCGACGGTGACGGAGACCTGCCGGATGTTTACATCGAATCGGTCGTTTACAAGGGTGAGCATAACGAGATAATCCTTGAATCCGACGAGCGCAAGTGGCTTATGCTCAGCGATGTTGACGAGCAGGTAGCGACCTATGTTCCCCTGAACTTTGACTTTACAAAAGCAAGGTTCGAGGTGATCGACGAGGCGGAGGCTTAGTATGAAATCAAAAAAGCTCTCTATCCCCTACATCATCTGGATGGTGATATTCACCATGATACCGCTGGTGATGATCGGCTTCACCGCCTTCACCGACAAAAGCGGAAACTTTTCGCTCGAGCCTTTTACAAAGGCGTTCGAGTACACCGGCGTGTTTACAAAATCGCTCTGGATCGCGCTGCTTTCAACGGCTATCTGCCTTGTGCTCGCGTATCCGCTGGCGTATATGATAACAAAAATGAAGCGCTCCACGCAGAGAACGGTGATAATGCTGCTGATGATCCCGATGTGGATGAACTTTTTGCTCAGGATCTACGCTTGGATGATACTGCTTCAGGACAACGGCCCGATCGACACGGCACTCTCGCTCTTGGGCATCCACGGAAAATACATCAACAACACCGGCGCGGTCATCATCGGTATGGTGTATGAGTATCTGCCGTTTATGGTGCTGCCGATCTACACGGTTATGAGCAAGATCGACGGCGGACTGATCGAGGCGGCTCAGGACTTGGGCTCAAACGGCGTTGATGTTTTTCGCAAGGTTATTTTCCCGCTGAGTATTCCGGGGATTATCTCGGGTATCACTATGGTGTTCGTGCCCAGCGCCAGCACGTTTTTGGTGGCGCAGTACCTCGGCGGCACGGGCGACATTATGATCGGCGACATAATTGATATGTATTTCAGAACAGACCAGAACCTCGCGGCGGCGCTGTCGCTTGTGCTGATGGTATTCATCTTTATATTCCTGGTGATTATGAACCTGTTCGGTGACGAGGAGGCGATCGCGTAATGAAAAGCAGGCAAAAAAACGGCGTGCTTTCTAAAATCTATCTCGTCTTGATTATGATTTTCCTCTACACGCCGATCTTGGTTATGATAATCGGCTCCTTTAACAAGGGCAAAACAATCGTCTGGAAGGGCTTTTCGCTTAGATGGTACGAATCGCTTTTCCGTGACAGCAACCTTATGAACGCGCTGTTCAACACGCTTTTGGTAGCTGTGCTCGCGTCGCTGTTCGCGACTATCCTCGGCACTGCCGCGGCGATAGGTATCAGCAACTTCAAGGGCAAAAAACGCGCGGTCATTCAGAATATTTCAAATATTTCCATCATCAGCCCCGATATTGTAATGGGTATGTCGCTTATGCTGCTCTTTACGTTTTTGGGCGCGATACTTAATTTTCAGATGGGCTTTGTTACCGTACTGCTCTCTCATATCAGCTTTTGCGTTCCGTTCGTCGTGCTCAACGTAATACCGAGGATAAAGCGGATGGATCCGAGCCTTTATGACGCGGCGAGAGACTTGGGCTGCAGCGAATGGCAGGCGTTCCGCAAGGTCATACTGCACGAGCTTATGCCGGGCATCACCTCGGGATTTTTGATAAGCTTCACCTACTCGCTCGACGATTTTATAATCACGCACTTTACACAGGGCACAAAGTTCCAGAACCTTTCGACCGAGATCTACGCTATGCTCAGGCGCGAGATACCGCCGAAGATCAACGCGCTCTCGGCGCTGCTGTTTTTGGCGATAATCATCATTATGGTGATTATAAACCTGCGCGACCGTCATGAGGAAAAGGTCAAGGGAAGCATTAAATAAACAAAAGCACTTGTCATCCTGAGCTTTAGCGAAGGATCTCAGTATTCTACCGCCAAACCCTGATAAAGAGGAATGAGATTCTTCGGCAAAGCCTCAGAATGACATCTATAAAAATATATTAATTGGAGGATTGGGAAATGAAAAAAATCATCAGCTTTATTCTATGCACTGTGCTCTTATGCACCTGCGTATCAATTTTTGCCGGCTGCGGCTCAGGCAACACATCAAGCTCGTCAGAGGACAAGGGCGAGGTCAATGTTTTCTGCTGGGGCGACTATTTTGCCAACGGCGAGGAAGGCTTGAAGGACACCCTCAAGGAATTTGAGAAAGAAACCGGAATCAAGCTCAACCTTACCACATACGATACAAACGAGGAGCTTTACAATATGCTCAAGAGCAGCAACGCGGGCTATGACGTTGTTGTTCCGTCGGATTATATGATAACAAAGCTCATCAAAGAGGATATGCTCCTTGAGCTTG
>JBGULZ010000386.1:0-5143 GCA_045116595.1 Ruminococcus sp.
AGCTACTTTGAATACATTTATAAGCTTTGCGCCAAGTTAAACGGCAAAAGCGGAGAGATCATGCTCAATTCACGCGACCTGCAAAGACTTCCTGCCGATTTTGAACAGCAGGTAAAGGGCTGCGGGCTTGACGCTGCGGTTTCTCAGACCCCCGCCGATATCAGCGGAGGATTTGTGCTGAAATCCGGCGACATAGAGGAAAATATGGACTTTGCCGCGATCATCAGCGCAAGGCGCGACGAGCTTGAAGACCTCATCAACCGCGAGCTGTTCGCGCAGTAAGGGGGTCAATATGGCATTATCATACGAATACTCAATCGGCTCCGTGCGCGCTAAGGAAAAGTCACTGTTCAACTCCGCGGATATCGAGCAGCTTTTGGCAAGCCCCGATGTTCCACATCTGTGCGCCGCGCTCAACGACAAGGGCTACGGCGAAGGACAAACCGTTGACGAGATAATCGACAACCATATGGACGGCGTTTGGGCGTACCTCAAAAGCGTTGCTCCCGACTTTGACATTTTCAAGATTTTTTCCATACAAAACGACGTGCACAACTTTAAGGTCATTCTAAAGGGCACGCTCTCGGGCAGAAGCTGGGAGGAGCTTATACTCCGCCCCTGCACCATTGAGCCCGAGACTATAAAGGAAGCGATCGAACACCGCAAGCCCGCTTTGCTCCCCGAATGGCTGAGCAGCTCTGCCGACATTGCCTACGAGACCTTGGCTCACACCGGCGACGCGAGGCTTTCGGACGCAATAGTCGACAAGGCGGTAATGAAGCAGACGATCGCGCTCGCTTCCGCTCTCAAGTCGGAGTTCATAAAGGCTTACTTTAACAACCAAATCTTTTACAACGATATAAAGATCGCCATCCGCGCGAGCCGCACAAAGTCGGGCAAGGATTACCTTGTAAAGGCTCTGTGCGCCGTAGAGGGACTCGACAGGCGTCCGCTCATCGACTGGACGCTCAAGGGCTATGACAAGCTGATCGACGAGCTCTCAAAAAAGCGCGAATACGACTGCGACAAGGCGATCGAGCAATTCAAAACTTCACCCTCCGCCTTTGAAAAGTTTGTCGACGACAAACTAATAATTATGGCGAGGGAAAGCTGCAAGCGCGCAAGCGAGGGTATGGAGCCGCTGATCGGCTACTACCTCGGCGTGGAGGCTGAAAAAAAGGTCATCCACATAATCGCGAGCGGTATCCGTACGGGCAGCGACACGGAAATCATCAGAGAAAGGCTGCGTGAGATCTATGGCTAAAAACATCGCCGTTGTAGGCGACAGCGAGAGCATAAAGGGCTTTGCGGCGGTCGGACTCGATATTTATCCCTGCGACGACCAGCCCGATATCCCCAAGCTCGTCAGAAAGCTTGCCGACAGTGACCGCTACGCGGTTATCTACCTCACCGAAGAGGTATATGAACTCGCGGAAAAAGAACGCGCGCGCTGCGCGGAACAGCTGACCCCTGCCCTCATCCCCATTCCCGGAGTAAAGGGCAATATGCAGACAGGCAGACAAAGGCTGTCGTCATTTGTAGAAAAAGCGGTCGGCTCAGACATCATATTTAACAACTAACTCACATTATGAGGTGTTTAATTTGAAAACAGGAATTATATCAAAAGTTGCGGGACCTCTGGTAATTGCAGACGGTATGCGCGACGCCAATATGTATGACGTTGTCCGCGTAAGCGAAAAGCGTCTTATAGGCGAAATCATAGAAATGCACGGCGACAGAGCTTCTATCCAGGTATATGAGGAGACCTCGGGTCTCGGCCCCGGAGAAAAGGTAGAGTCAACGGGAGCTCCGCTTTCGGTTGAGCTCGGTCCCGGACTTATCGGCGCTATCTACGACGGAATCCAGCGCCCTCTTAACGAAATTATGAAGGTTGCGGGCACAAACCTGCAGCGCGGAGTTGACGTGCCCTCGCTCGACCACAGCAAAAAGTGGGAGTTCAAGCCCGCAGCCAAGGTCGGCGACAAGGTTAAAGCCGGCGATATCCTCGGTACAGTTCAGGAGACTGCCGCGGTGCTCCACAAAATACTCGTTCCCAACAAGGTCAGCGGTACTGTCGCCGAGATCAAGGAGGGCGAGTTCACTATTGATGACGTCGTTGCCGTTATCGACTCGGAGGACGGCAAAAAGGACGTTAAGATGTTCACAACATGGCCTGTCCGTGTGGGCAGACCTTACAAGGAGAAGCTCTCTCCGGATATTCTTCTCACAACCGGTCAAAGACCTATCGACACCCTCTTCCCGCTCGCAAAGGGCGGCGTAGCGGCTGTTCCCGGACCGTTCGGCTCGGGCAAGACCGTTGTTCAGCACCAGCTTGCAAAGTGGGCTGCCGCCGACATCATCGTATACATCGGCTGCGGAGAGCGCGGTAACGAGATGACCGACGTTCTTAACGAGTTCCCCGAGCTGAAGGACCCGCGCACAGGCAACTCGCTTATGGAGAGAACAGTGCTTATCGCGAACACATCGGATATGCCCGTTGCGGCTCGTGAGGCTTCTATCTACACAGGTATCACGATCGCCGAATATTTCCGCGATATGGGCTACACCGTAGCGCTTATGGCTGACTCGACCTCGCGTTGGGCAGAGGCTCTGCGTGAGATGTCCGGCCGTCTTGAAGAGATGCCTGGTGAGGAAGGCTATCCCGCCTACCTCGGCAGCCGTCTCGCCCAGTTCTATGAGAGAGCAGGTCGTGTCCTCGTAAACGGAACCGAGGACGTCGAAGGCGCGCTGTCGGTAATCGGCGCGGTATCGCCTCCGGGCGGTGACATCTCGGAGCCTGTATCGCAGGCGACGCTTAGGATCGTAAAGGTATTCTGGGGACTCGACGCTAACCTCGCGTACAAGCGCCACTTCCCCGCCATCAACTGGCTTACCTCCTACTCGCTCTACACCGACCAGCTCGCTGATTGGTTCGCCGAGAACGCCGCTCCCGACTTTATGGAGCTTCGCGGCAGACTTATGGCTCTGCTCCAGGACGAAAGCGAACTGCAGGAGATCGTAAACCTCGTTGGTATGGACGCCCTGAGCGCCCCCGACAGACTCAAATTAGAGTCCGCGCGTTCTATCCGTGAGGACTACCTCCACCAGAACGCGTTTGACCCCACAGACACATACACCTCCCTGCCCAAGCAGGTTTATATGATGCGCGCCATCCTCAGCTACTACGACAAGGCTCTTGAGGCTCTCAAATCAGGCGCGAATATAGAATTACTCGTAAACATCCCCGTGCGCGAGAGGATCGGCAGATTCAAATACGAGCCCGAGGAGAAGGTAGCCGCCGAGTATGAGAGCATAAACGCTCAGCTCGACAGCGAGATCAAAGATGTACTGAAAAGGAGTGACGACTGATGCCGAAGGAATACCGCACAATAAGAGAGGTCGCGGGTCCTCTGATGATGATCAGCGACGTTGACGACGTCAAGTACGACGAGCTCGGCGAGATCGAGCTCCCCAACGGCGAGACCCGCCGCTGCAAGGTGCTCGAGGTCGACGGAAGCAACGCTCTTGTTCAGCTTTTTGAATCCGCCGCGGGTATCAACCTCGCAGGCAGTAAGGTAAGATTTTTGGGACGTTCAATGGAGCTTCCCGTTTCCGCCGATATGCTTTCCCGTGTTTTCGACGGCCTCGGCAACCCGATGGACGGCGGTCCCGCGATTATCCCGGAAAAGCGCCTCGATATCAACGGCACGCCGATGAACCCCGCCGCGCGTAACTATCCGCAGGAGTTCATCCAGACGGGCGTTTCGGCTATCGACGGACTTAACACGCTCGTAAGAGGTCAGAAGCTCCCCATCTTCTCAGCCTCAGGTCTTCCCCACGCCCAGCTCGCCGCGCAGATCGCGCGTCAGGCTACGGTTCGCGGCAAGGACGAGCAGTTCGCCGTTGTATTTGCCGCTATGGGTATCACCTTTGAGGAATCCAACTACTTTATCCAGTCCTTTAAGGAGACCGGCGCTATCGACAGAACGGTAATGTTCGTAAACCTCGCGAACGACCCCGCGATCGAGCGTATCGCTACCCCGAGAATGGCGCTTACCGCCGCGGAGTACCTTGCGTTTGACCAAGGTATGCACGTTCTTGTAATTATGACAGATATCACCAACTACGCCGACGCTCTGCGTGAGGTTTCAGCCGCGCGTAAGGAAGTTCCCGGCAGGCGCGGATACCCCGGATATATGTACACCGACCTCGCTACAATGTACGAGAGAGCCGGCAGACTCAGAGGAAACGACGGTTCTATCACGCTTATCCCGATCCTCACAATGCCCGAGGACGACAAGACTCACCCGATCCCCGACCTCACCGGCTACATCACCGAGGGTCAGATCATCCTTTCCCGTGAGCTTTACCGCAAGGGCGTAACCCCGCCGATCGACGTACTTCCGTCGCTTTCGCGTCTTAAGGATAAGGGTATCGGACCCGGCAGAACACGTAAGGATCACGCCGCTACGATGAACCAGCTCTTTGCCGCCTACGCAAGAGGTAAGGACGCAAGAGAGCTTATGGTTATTTTGGGCGAAGCGGCGTTGACCGAAATGGATAAAAAGTACGCCGAATTTGCCGAGGCGTTCGAGAAGGAATATGTATCTCAGGGTTATGACGCCAACCGTTCTATCGAGGAGACCCTCGACATCGGCTGGAAGCTGCTTGAGATCCTCCCGAGAAGCGAGCTGAAACGCATCAAGGACGATATGCTCGACGAGTTCTACGGACGCTGATTGAGGTAAAATTATGGCAGTAATGAATGTAAACCCGACCCGTATGCAGCTGACAAAGCTCAAAAAGCAGCTTACAACTGCTATACGCGGTCATAAAATGTTAAAGGACAAGCGCGACGAGCTTATGAGGCAGTTTCTTGACCTTGTGCGCGAGACCAAGGACTTGCGCGAACAGGTCGAGCGCGAGCTCGAGAACTGCAACGCTCACTTTGTCAACGCCTCCGCTGTAATGAGCAAGCAGAGCCTTGACGGCTCTCTGCTCTCCCCAAAGCAGCAGATCAATGTTGAGGTGTCGTCAAAGAACGTTATGAGCGTTGATATCCCGCAGTTTGAGACCTCCACGCGAACCTCCGACAGCGGCGATATCTTTCCCTACGGCTTTGCCTTTACGTCCTTTGAGCTTG
>JBGULZ010000387.1:0-6512 GCA_045116595.1 Ruminococcus sp.
TCGAGTTGAGAGATGTGAACGGCTCATTGAAAGCCAGATGTCCGTCGACGCCGATGCCGCCCATGAAGAGGTCGATGCCGCCGTAGGAGGCGATCTTCTCCTCGTAGCGCCTGCACTCGCCCTCGGGATCGTCCGTCATGCCGTTCAGGATATTGATGTTCTCCGGCTTCATGTCAACCAGATGGTCGAAGAAGGTGTCGTGCATAAAGTACCAGTAGCTCTGGTCATGCTCGTGGGGAAGTCCGAGGTATTCGTCCATATTGAAGGTTACAACATTAGCGAAAGAAAGCTCGCCCTTCTGATTCATTGTGTAGAGCTCCTTGTAAACGCCGATGGGCGATGAGCCTGTGGGAAGTCCAAGCACAAAGGGACGGTCCTCCTTGTGATTTTTGATCTTCTGAGCGATGTAGTTAGCCGCCCATTTGCACATTTTATCGTAATTATCCTGAATAACAACTCTCATAATTTTTTCTCCTAAGAATTAGCTTGATAACTTTTTATTATCAGCGTCAAGAGAACCTTTGTTACAGTTTTGATTCTGCTTTTTTCTTTCTCTCTGACGACACGCTGCTGCCGTGACGGCATCCGCCGAATCTTTCGATAACCGCCATTCCTCGTCAACCTGTTAAGGTCCGGGCGCTAATAGTCTCCGCTTCTCCTTCCTTGCAAAGAGGCTATTTTACTATATATGCGGAAAATTTGAAATCAATCCACATAACCATTCAAAATTTTATCACACGCACTGTCAAATGTCAAGGTATCGCCTTCCAAAATACGGCAGATTGCAAGATATTGTGTATATACTTGCAAATCGGAGCGACCTGAACGCTTATTTTGGGCAAAAAAAGAGCAGACACTCTATCATGTCTGCTCTGTGTTGTGTTTGAATGTGGGAACCAAATCGCTGAGAAGCTCAACGGTTTTTTCGCTGTCGTTTGAATCCGCAGCAACACGGATACCCTTGAGCTTGTAGTTAAGCTCAAGATCATCGACATTGATCTGGTTGCCGATGAATATCTTTTTATTTTCGGTGGATTTAAGTCCTTCCTCGTCCATCAAAAGCTCCTCAAACAGCTTTTCGCCCGGACGAAGGCCTGTGAATACAATCGGCACATCCTTATACGGCACCTTGCCGTACATCCTGATAAGGTTTTCGGCGAGGGTGGTTATCTTTACCGGAGCGCCCATATCGAGCACGAAGATCTCGCCGCCCTTTGCCATAGCGCCCGCCTCAAGAACCAATGAAACCGCCTCGGGTATGGTCATAAAGTATCTGATTATATCCGGGTGGGTAACAGTTACCGCCGAGCCGCTTTCTATCTGGCGGCGGAACAGCGGGATGACCGAGCCGTTTGAACCCAATACGTTACCGAAACGAGTTGTTACGAATTCGGTGTGTGTAGACTTTTGCGCCTTTGACTGAATGATCATCTCGCAGGCGCGCTTTGTTGCGCCCATTACGTTTGTGGGATTGACCGCCTTGTCGGTCGATATCATAACAAACTTGTCAACCTTGTAAAGCTCCGCGAGAGTCGCGACGTTGTATGTACCGAAGATGTTGTTCTTTACCGCTTCCTCCGGCACGGTCTCCATAAGCGGAACGTGCTTGTGAGCGGCGGCATGGAAAACGATATGCGGATGATACTCCTTGAAGATCGACTCCATTTTGCTGTAGTCGCGCACGGATGAAATTATTGTTTGAAGATTTATCGCCGTACCGTACTCCAGAATAAGCTCCTGCTGGATATCGTAGGCGTTGTTCTCATAAATATCAACAATAATTATCTGCTTCGGGTTGTAGGTAGCGATCTGGCGCACAAGCTCGCTGCCTATAGAGCCGCCTCCGCCCGTTACCATACAGACCTTGCCGGCGATAAAATCGCTTATTTTTTGGCGGTCGAATTCAATTGGCTTTCTTCCGAGGAGATCCTCGATCTTTATCTCCTGAGCCTGAGTTATCAGCGGCTTGTCATCGGTGAACAACAGCTCGCTGATGTACGGAACTACCTTGATCGTACACTCGGTTTGCGAGCAATAGTCAAGTATCCTTCGCTTATCCTCTTCTTCGCACGAAGGAACCGCCACGATAATATTTTTGATCTTATGATCTTCGCATATTTTCGGTATCTCGCGGCAGGTGCCTATTACCTCTACTCCTTTAAAAGACGTATGAAGCTTTGTGACATCATCATCCACAAAGCCTACCGACTCGAGTCTGTGAGAGGGATTGTTTTTGTCGCTGTGGGCATTGATGATTTCGGTAACGATCATCCTGCCTGCCATTCCCGCGCCGACAACGAGTGTTCTGTCAAAATCGTCGGGTCCCTCATCCCTTGAGATAACCAAGAACGCCCGCTTGAATATAAGCCTGAACAGCAATACTCCTGCCGTTGCAATAATATAAAACAACAGCCAAAACGCCTTACGCACAGGTATCTGCAAAAGCCAAAGTGCCAAATAACCGAGCGCAAAACCGATCGTCATTGCTATTCCGGTGGTTATATAGTCCTTGATGTTGAAATATCGCCAAGCCTTGGAATACGATCCCATAACCGTCATCATAAACACACAGGTAATTACATTGATAACGATGTAATAGAGTATGCGTCGGCTCGGATCCGTTCCGATCACATGTGTAAGCTCAAGAAAATAATTTAAAATCACACCGCTGACTGCGATTATGAAAATGTCTGCAAGCAGTAAAATAATCTTGCGGTAATTAAATTTTTTCATCAGCGTTTCCCCTTATAGTATTTCAGTATTTCAAATTAAAGCATAATCCGCTAAAATTCCAATTTTAATTATAATATAAAACAGCGCGAATGTCAATCTTATAAAAACTGACATTCGCGTTGGCTGATATTGCTTTTATATGATTATCCGAAAACAAGCTTTGCGGTATCTACACTTTCCTTTGCGTCGCGGCAGTAATAGTCCGCTCCTATCTTCATAGCGTAATCCTTTGTGAGAACCGCTCCGCCTACAAACACCGTGACCTTGCTTGAACCGTCGGGATTCTGCAGTTCCTTTGTGCTTCTTATGAGCTTTATGGTCTCCTCCATACTTTTCAGAGTCGTTGTCATAAGCGCCGAAAGCCCGACCATTGTTATGTTCTGCTCCACGGCGGTATCGACGATCAGCTGAGGATCGACATCCTTGCCGAGGTCGACAACGGTGTAGCCGTAATTATCGAGCAGCACCTTGACGATATTTTTGCCGATGTCGTGGATATCGCCCTTGACCGTCGCCATAATTATCTTACCCTTGCTGACGGTATCGCTGCCCGTTTTGCTGAGGTAGGTTTTTATAACGTCAAAGCAAACCTGAGCGGTGTTTGCGCTCTGGATAAGCTGCGGAAGGAAAATTTTGTTTTTCTCAAAATCCTCGCCGACCTTGTCGAGAGCGGGGATAAGCATTTCGTTAACGATTTTCATCGGCTCGTTTTCTTTGAGCAGAGCTTTGGTTGCCGCGGCGCCTTCGTTTTTGAGTCCGCTGTACACCGCCGAGAAAATATCCGTTTCAGGCTTCTCAGTAGTTTGGGCGGGCTTTGGAGCGTTTGACACATCATTGTACTCCGCTATGAATTCAGCCGAGTTTTTGTCGATGCCGGAGAGCACCCTGTAAGCTCTGACCGCGCCCGTCATCGCCTCCGCGTTCGGATTGATGATAGGCAGATCAAGCCCTTCTTCAAGCGCCATTGTCAGGAAAGTGCTGTTGACAAGCTCGCGGTTCGGCAAGCCGAAAGAGATATTTGATACGCCGAGGCAGGTTTTGCAGCCGAGCTCGGTCTTTACCCTGTGGAGCGCCTTTAACGTCTGCGCGCAGGCGTCCTGTTCCGCGGAGACCGTCAGGGTAAGGCAGTCTATATAGACGTCCTTTTTATCAATGCCGTAACTTTCCGCCCGCTCGACTATCCTCTTGGCGATTTCAAAACGTCCTTCGGCGGTTTTGGGGATCCCGTTTTCATCAAGCGTGAGTCCGATGACCGAGGCGCCGTATTTTTCGACAAGAGGGAGCACGGAGCTGAGGCTTTTCTCCTCGCCGTTGACGGAATTGACGATCGGTTTTCCGTTATAGCAGCGCAGTCCCGTGTCAAGGACGTCGGGCTTTGTTGAGTCGATTTGCAGCGGAGCGTCGCACACCGCCTGGATCGCCTTTATCACGCGAACCATCATCGCTTTTTCGTCGATCTCGGGATGACCCACGTTTACGTCAAGTATCTGCGCGCCGGCGCTTACCTGACTGAGCGCCTGAGTAAGGATATAGTCGATATCATTATTGACGAGCGCCTGCTTAAAGAGCTTTTTGCCCGTTGGGTTGATGCGCTCGCCGATGATGCGCGGCCCGTTTATCTCCACCGCGGTGCTCGCGCTGCATACAGAGGTATCGCACTTTTCAGCCGCGGGGGTATATGTTTTTCCGCTAAGTTCTGTTTTTATCTGTTTGATATATTCGGGATTTGTTCCGCAGCAGCCGCCGATTATCTTTACTCCGTATTTCAGCAAATCGCTGACGCAGGAGGCGAACTTGTCGGGCAAAATATTGTATTCGTTGCTGTTGGGGTCGGGCAGCCCCGCGTTCGCCTTGACTATCAGGGGAAGGTTCGTATAACGCGACATCTCCGCCACGACAGGCTCCAGCTCGTCGGGACCGAGGGAACAGTTTACACCCAGTGCCGACACACCGAGCCCCGTGAGAGTCAACGCCGCCGACGCGGGCGAAACACCCGTAAATGTCCTGCCGCTGCGCTCAAAGGTCATTGTGGCGATCACCGGCTTATCGGAGTTTTCCTTTGCCGCGAGGACTGCCGCCTTAAGCTCGTAAAGGTCGGTCATTGTCTCTATAACGATCAAATCCGCTTCAAAACCGGCGATCATCTGTTCTTTAAAATACTCATACGCGCGCTCAAAGCTCAGCGACCCCGCTGGCTCGAGCAGCATACCAATCGGCCCGATGTCGAGCGCGACAAGCGCGTCCGTGCCCTTTACGGCATTTTTTGCGTTTTTAACTCCCGCTTTGATCACCTGCTCGACCGTGTATCCGCTGCCTTCGAGTTTATATGAATTCGCGCCGAAGGTATTTGTGTACACGATATCGGAACCCGCGTCGATGTACTCCCTGTGAAAGGAAGTGATCAGCCCGGGCTCGGTGATATTCAGGGTCTCGGGAGAATGGTCGTAGCTCACGCCGCTTTTTTGGATAAGCGTGCCCATTGCTCCGTCGAGTATTATAAATTCTTTTGTGTTGAGTAAAGTCTTAAAATCCACAGTGTTCTCCGTTTATTCTGTATTTACATCTGTCGCGCATATCACACACGGCACAGCCGCGCTTTTTGCGCTCTATTGGTTCTTTTGACATCCCCGCGACCGCCGTTACCGACTTTGACGGGATCAAAAGGAAGCTCTCATTAGTGCTGAGCCCGATTTTACGCGGAGCGTCAAGGATGCTCAAAAAATCTTTTTGCAGTTCTATCGGGTAATCTCCGTAGCCGGGGCTGAACCGGAATGTAAAATTATACTCCGGGTATTTTTTTGCGAGGATATTGTCTACCTCACGGCAGACCTGCTCTATCGCGACGCTCGAAAAGCTATCGAGCACTACCGCGCGCGACATATCCGAGACCTGGCTGACCCTTATCATCCGGTCGATCTCCGCGCCGAGCGTGGCGCAGATCAAAACGGCTTTTTCGCAGCCGTTAAGGTGGTTTTTTACATCGTTTCCGATGAAAAGCTCATCGTTTGGCAGGTCGATAACTTTATAGAGATAAGCCGGCTTTGCTGTACTTATCACCTGCTTTTCGCAGCTTTCAAACAGCTCGAGCATTTTTTCGTCGAGCTCGATTTTCGATCCGCCGAGGTATCTTTTCGCTTCGACACGGCTTAATTTTTCCAGCGTTATCATAACAGATTCGACACCGCCTCAGTGATCTTTCGGGCGATGTACGGGTTGTTCATAGTGTAAAGGTGGATGCCGTCGACCCCGTTGGCTATCAGATCGACGATCTGCTCAACGGCGTAGGCGATCCCCGCGTCACGGAGCGCCTCGGGTCTGCTCTCGTACTTCTGCATAATTTTGACGAACTTCGCGGGCAGACTTGCTCCGCACAACGATACCATTCGCTCGATTTGGTTTTTGTTGGTGACGGGCATAATTCCCGCCTCTATCGGCACGCTGATACCCGCGATCTTTGTCCTCTCCAAAAATCTGTAAAAGACTGCGTTATCAAAAAACAGCTGGCTTATCAGGTGCTCGGCGCCCGCGTCGACCTTCTTTTTGAGGTTGAGCACATCCTCCACCTCGTCGGCGGCGTCCACGTGCGTTTCGGGATAGCACGCGCCGCTGATGTCAAAGTCGCCCTTTTCACGGATGTAGGCGCACAGCTCGGAGGCATAGCGGAAATCCTTCTGCGGCTCCACGCCGTCCACATAGTCGCCGCGCAGGGCGAGAATATTTTCAATGCCGTTCGCTGTAAAATCCGCGAGCGTTTCGTCAATCATCGCCTTGGTGCTGTT
>JBGULZ010000388.1:0-5448 GCA_045116595.1 Ruminococcus sp.
TCAAAGGCGCTTATGGAGCACGTTGTTACGGCAAACGCGCGTGTAGCAGCCGAGCACGGCGGTACGGTGATCTCCTGCACACGTTACGGCAACGTAATGTGCAGTCGAGGCTCTGTAATCCCGCTGTTTATCGAACAGATCAAGACAGGAAAGCCCATAACGATCACAAATCCCAATATGACTCGCTTTTTGATGAACCTTGATGAAGCGGTCGACCTCGTTAAGTTCGCGTTTGAGCACGCGAATCCCGGAGATTTGTTTATCCAAAAGGCAGACGCTTCAACCATCGGCACTCTCGCGAAGGCGGTCCAGCAGTTGTTCGGCGATACCGGAACACATATCATCGGTACACGCCACGGCGAAAAGCTCTACGAAACACTTATGACGAGGGAAGAGAAGCTTCGCGCTGAGGATATGGGTCAATACTACCGTGTGGCTGCCGACAGCCGCGACCTCAACTACGATCAGTTTGTAGTAAAGGGCAAGGTCGACACCGAGGCAGACGAGTCTTACACCAGCCATAACACCAATCTGCTTGACGTTGAAGGCACGGTTAAGAAGATTTTGACTACCGATTATGTTCAGGAGCAATTGAAATAATAAAAAATCGGACTGACTTTGAGTCAGTCCTTTTTTATTTGGAACCGGTTTTAGATGTAAGTTCGCGATGCTTATCGTATCCAGCTTTTCACTGTTTCTATTTCCCTTGCGTAGCCTTCGTCGTCATTCGGCGTTTCAAGGATGAACGGCCGGTTTTGGAGCAGCGGATGCTGTACGACTGCCCTCAAAGCGTCTGTGCCGAGCATTCCCTCGCCGAGCTTTTCGTGACGGTCCTTGTGCGAGCAAAGCTCATTTTTGCTGTCGTTCAGGTGAACGGCATAGAGGTTATCCAGACCGATAACGCGGTCAAATTCCTTTAGCACACCGTCAAGGTCGTTTTTGATGTCATATCCGCCGTCCCAGACGTGGCAGGTGTCAAGGCAGACGCCGAGCTTTGAACGCAGGCTTTCTCCGCCGAGCGATATGGCGCGGTCGATTATCTCCTTTATCTCCTCAAAGCTTTTGCCGATCTCGCTGCCTTTGCCCGCCATTGTTTCAAGCAAAACAATATTTTTAAGCTCAGCGCCGCCTGCGCTTTCGACCTCGTCGATAACAGCGGCGAGATTTTCGGCGATCAGCTTTATTCCTGCCTCGGCGCCCTGTCCGACATGGCAGCCGGGGTGAAAGTTGTAGTAGTTACCGGGCAAAGCCTGCAATTTCAATAAATCATCCCGCAGCATCTCGCGCGAATTAGCTCTGATATCTTCCTTCGCGGCGCAGACGTTCATAGTATATGCGCCGTGAACTACAAGCCTGCCGAAGCCGTTTTCTTTAATAAAATCTCTCAATGCCGCGACATCCTCATCGGGCACGGCTTTTGACTTTCCGCCCCTCGGATTCCTCGGAAAAAACGCGAAGGTATTTCCGCCGAGCTTTTTTTCGTGTTTTCCCATAGCGAGGTATCCCTTTGATACCGAAACGTGATTGCCTATGTAAATCATTTTTACCCCTTATTTTTGTAAGTTTATACAAATTATTTTATCTCATAAAGCTCTGCCGGTCAAGCATAAAATAGATAGAACAATATGTGCAAACTGCCTAAATTAACCGCGCTTTTTTTTGTCTTGCATAGCGAATAACATTATGATAAAATATTAGACATAAAAGTGTTTTTTGTACTATCAATACCATTAGCGCAAATCGCGTAAGTGTTAACGGCTTGCGCATATTGTTTCGGGTTATAGGCAGGAGGTATCCAAATGTCAGAGCAACACTTTGATCCTAACAGAATAAGCGATCCCTGGCTGAGAGAATTTTGCGACCAAATGCCGGGCGGATATTTTATATATAAAGCGGATGAAAAAGAAGAGCTGCTCTACGCCAACCACGCGGCGTATGAGATTTTCGGATGCAGCAACGAAGAAGATTTTCGCAAGCTGACCGGGTATACCTTCCGGGGGATGGTATATCCCGAGGACTATCCCGGTATCTCAAAATCCATCATCCGTCAAATCAATGAAAATAAAAACCACTATAATTATGTAGAGTATCGTATTCAGCGCAGGGACGGGGTTTTTCGCTGGGTAAACGACTACGGCAAATATGTTGAGGATAAAAACTTCGGCGGATTGTACTATGTTTTTATCTCGGATATCACGAGAAAACGCGAGAGGCGCGTCAAAGAAAACAATAAGCACGAGGCGGTAATCAGGACTCTGACGCGTTTTTACCACACCGTATGGGTAATCGACGACATAGAGACCGAGCATTGGACTCTTTATTATGCCGATAGCTTCGGCGATGGCGTTATCCCGAATTCTATCAGAAAATCCGCAAAGGATACATTTTATTCCCGCGACAGGCTTGTCCTCGTCAAAACGATGGTAGTGCCCGAGGATCGCGAGCGTATACAGTGTGAGCTGTCTATTGAGGGAATGGTCGAGCGGCTTAAAGACAAGGATCAGTTTTCTACCACGTTCCTGCGTCAGTATGACGACGGGACCCCTCCGCGTTATTTCCGTATAGATATCGGAAAGCTGGAATTGTACGGAAACCGTATGGGAATAACCATCGGCTTTAAGGATATAGACTCTGAATTCCGCGCGGTTCGAAACGCCGAACGTGCGCTGCTTGAAATCCAAGAGGCAAAGGAAGAAAACAGGCGGCTCGCGGAGCAGGTTAAAACCGTACAGGGAGTTGCCGATCTTGTCGACTCCATAACCTCAATGCTCTCAAATATCTCCGCGATTACCTTTACAAAGGATGCTGAAACAGGAGTTTACCTCGCGTGCAATCAGGCGTGTGCGGAATACGCCCACAAAAGCGAGCCCGACGATGTTGTGGGCTTGACCGACTATGAGATATTCGACAAAGAGACCGCAGAGCGGTTTGTCGAGCAGGATCAGACGGCTTTGTCTATGGATGAGCCGTATGTTTTCTATGAGGACGTGCCCGGTGGCGACGGGACAGAAACGCGCAGCCTTCAGACTACTAAGGTAAAATTTGCTGACAGCATAGGCAAGCTCTGTATAATGGGATTGTGCGTTGATGTTACCGAGATCTCGAACATCAAGGCAAGAGAAGTCCGCCGGCAGGAGCTTGAGGAAAAGCTAAAGCTTCAGGAGCGTCTGCTGAGCGAGCAAAGTATCCGCGAGGAGCAGGACAAGATGATCAACGCCCTTTCCTCAGATTACCGCAGCGTTTACCATATCGATCTTGACACCGACGACGCCGTGTGCTACCGCTCGGACCCCTTTGCGTTGGATCAGCACGACGAGGGCGTACACTTTCCGTATATCAAATATATTTCAAAATACGCCGAAGAATCTGTTGACGAGGCGTACCGCGACGGATTCCTGCAATTTATAGACCCGCAGAATATCCGCGGAGAGCTCACTAAAAACAGCATAATCGGTTACCGCTATCTTGTTAGGCGGCAGGGAGAAGAATACTACGAGATGATAAGAGCCGCAAGCGTCCGCAGCGGCGACGACGGTGAAGAAACCGGTATCCACGCCGTGGTTTTGGGCTTTACCAATGTTGACTCCGAGATGCGGCAATCCATTGCGAAGAACGAGGCTCTCGCTCAGGCGCTGGCTGCCGCGCAAGAGGCAAACTCAGCAAAAACAGCCTTCCTCTCAAATATGAGCCACGAGATCCGCACGCCTATGAACGCCATTATCGGGCTCGACAGCTTGGCGCTGCAGGACGATAATATCTCTGAAAAGACCCGCAATTATCTTGAAAAAATCAACGGAAGCGCGCATCATCTTATGATGCTCATAAACGATATACTCGATATGAGCCGTATCGAATCCGGCAGACTTAATTTGCGCGCCGAAGAATTCTCGTTCAGGGGAATGCTTGACCAGATCAACAGCATTGTAATGTCTCAGTGCGCAGAAAAGGGACTGCGGTATGAATGCAGATTGATCAGCGAATTGTCGGATTACTATATCGGCGACGATCTAAAGCTCAAGCAGGTGCTTATCAATATCCTGAGCAACGCCATAAAGTTCACCGAAGCCCCGGGCAAGGTAACTTTTACGGTTGAACGCACAGCGATGTTTGAAGATAAATCAACGCTCAAATTCGTTATCAAGGATACGGGTATCGGAATCAGCGAGGAATTTATCCCCAAGATATTCGATCCCTTTACTCAGGAAAACAGCGAAAAGAAAAATAAATACGGCAGCACCGGACTCGGTATGGCAATCACCAAAAATATTGTCGAGCTGATGAACGGCTCTATCACCGTTGAGTCCGAAAAAGGCTTCGGCTCGGAATTCACTGTCGTTGTAACGCTCAAAAACAGCGATCACAAGGGTGTGATGGCGGGCAGTATCAAGCCGGAGGATATGCACGTGCTCGTCGTTGACGACGACAATATTGCTGCCGAACACGCCCGGCTCGTGCTTGAGGATATCGGCGTTACGACTGATATCTGCAACAGCGGCAAGGATGCTATGCGCAAGCTGCGCGTTCAGTCCGTCAAGCACGATCCGTACAACCTCGTGCTCTTAGACAGAAAGGTGCGCGGCAAGGACGGTCTTGACATCGCCAAGAAGATCCGCGCCGCGTATGATAAAGAGACGACCGTTATCATTATGACCGCGTTCAATATTGACGATATTATGGAAGAAGCGGTCAAGTGCGGCGTAGACAGCTTTTTGCTCAAGCCTACAAACTCGGCGGACGTGATGAGCGAGTTCGAGCGCGTTGCGCGCAAGAATAATTTAAGCGTTGTAAATAACAGCGTAGTCGTCGACCTAAAGGGCAAGCGCATCCTTATGGCTGAGGATGTTTTCATCAACGCCGAGATAATGAAGCAGCTTATGCTCAAAAAGGAAGCGCTGATCGACCACGCCGAAAACGGCAAAATAGCAGTTGAGATGTTCGAGCAAAGCGAACCGGGTCACTACGACGCCATATTGATGGATATTCGTATGCCGGAGATGGACGGACTTGAAGCCACCAAAAAGATCCGCGAGCTCGACCGTCCCGACGCTCAAAAGGTTCCGATCGTCGCTTTGACCGCCAACGCCTTTGACGAGGATGTCCAGCGTTCGCTTCAGGCGGGAATGAACGCCCACCTTTCAAAGCCCATTGAACCCCAGCACCTCTACAACATCCTCGAGGAGTTGATCATGGAGGCAAATCAATAAAAATAAACAAATAATAACTTGCGTCTGTAATGATGCTTGGTCAAAAGGAGCGATGAGAGTCGTTCCTTTTTTATTTTAAATTTCATTGTTTTTTGTTAAGAAGTTGTCATAGTCAGCCTGCTATACTGTAATCACAGTAAAACTAAACAACAAAAAGGAAGGATAAAAACAATGACAAACACATACCAAACAAATACGATAAATAGAATAATAGCAGGAATTCTTTCGGTTATCACGGTCTTTT
>JBGULZ010000389.1:0-2073 GCA_045116595.1 Ruminococcus sp.
TCGGCGGGATAAATATCTCGGACTTCTGCAAAAAATCCGTTGTTGACGCGCTGGAGTTCATCAAAAATCTCGAGCTTAGCGAAAAAGAAAAGATAATCGGCGCGGAGATAATCAAGGAGATAATCGAGCGCCTTAACTTCCTAAAAAGCGTCGGCTTGGGCTACCTCACCTTGTCAAGAAGCTCCGGAACGCTTTCGGGCGGCGAGAGCCAGAGGATACGCCTCGCTACGCAGATTGGCAGCTCGCTTATGGGCGTGCTCTATATCCTCGACGAGCCGAGCATCGGACTCCACCAGCGCGATAACGAAAAGCTGTTGAACACCCTAAAGCGCCTGCGCGACCTCGGCAATACCGTGATCGTGGTCGAGCACGACGAGGAAACTATGTACGCCGCCGACTGTATAGTTGACGTCGGACCCGGCGCGGGTATCCACGGCGGAGAGATCGTCTGCACCGGCACGGTCGATGATATAAAGGCGTGCGAGCAGAGCGTGACGGGTCAGTACCTAAGCGGCAAAAGAGCCGTGCCCGTTCCCGAAAAGCGCAGAAAGGGCAACGGAAAATACCTCGAGATAATCGGCGCGGCTGAGAATAATCTGAAAAATATCAACGTAAAGATACCGCTCGGCGAGCTCGTCTGCGTAACGGGCGTGTCGGGCTCGGGCAAAAGCTCGCTTATCAACGAGGTTCTATACAAAACATTGGTGCGAGAGCTAAACCGCGCAAAGACCGTTTCGGGCAAGCATAAGGAGATCAAGGGTATAGAAAATCTCGACAAGGTCATCGAGATCGACCAGAGCCCCATCGGCAGGACTCCGCGCTCAAACGCCGCGACCTACACGGGCTTGTTCACCGACATCCGCTCGCTGTTCGCGACCACCAACGACGCCAAAATGCGCGGATTTTCACCGAGCAGATTTTCGTTCAACGTAAAGGGCGGACGCTGCGAGGCATGCCAGGGCGACGGTATCATCAAGATAGAAATGCACTTCCTCTCGGACGTTTACGTTCCCTGCGAGGTCTGCAAGGGCAAGCGCTACAACCGCGAGACGCTTGAGGTGCGCTACAAGGGCAAAAATATCAGCGACGTGCTCGATATGACGGTAGAGGAGGCTATGGGCTTCTTTGAGAATATCCCCAAGCTCAGGCGCAAGCTCAAAACGCTGTTCGACGTCGGTCTGGGCTACATCAAGCTCGGGCAGCCCGCTACTACGCTTTCGGGCGGCGAGGCTCAGCGCGTTAAGCTCGCGACCGAGCTCTCAAAGCGCAGCACGGGCAAGACTATTTATATCCTCGACGAGCCCACAACGGGCTTGCATATAGCGGACGTCCACAGACTGGTCGACGTTTTGCAGCTGCTTGTCGAGGGCGGCAACACGGTGGTTGTTATCGAGCACAACCTCGACCTTATCAAGACCGCCGACTACATCATCGACCTCGGCCCCGAGGGCGGCGATATGGGCGGAAAGGTGATCGCAAAGGGCACTCCCGAGCAGGTGGCAAGGTCAAAGACATCCTTTACCGGAGAGTATCTCAAGCCGCTGCTATCGAAGGAATAAGTAATAAGGAATAAGTAAGCTGTCATCCTGAGCTTTAGCGAAGGATCTCATAATGGTTACACTGACCTCGGTTAAAGAGGTATGAGATTCTTCGGCGGAGCCTCAGAATGACAGCTATTTTTATCTTGCCTCAAAATGACAGCTGTTTTTGCATAAAGACTTGACACCGTATGTGGTATCATATATAATAATAACAGAAACAAATTATGTGCAAAAAGTAAAAGAGATAGTGGAGGCTGATTTATATGACGAAAAATGATATTTTGAAAAAGACCGAAGAATATATGAAAACAAATTACAGATTTGAGCTTGAACAGGACGCCGACGAGGGCGGATATTTGATTTCTTATCCCGATCTTCCCGGCTGTATTTCAATGGGAGAGACCTTGGAGGACGCTATCAAGAACGGAGAGGACGCCCGCAGAGAATGGATATATTCTACGCTTGAAAACGGCGGAACGGTTCCCGGTCCGTTTGATGCGGAGGATTATTCGGGCAAGTTCAGCCTGCGTGT
>JBGULZ010000390.1:0-3324 GCA_045116595.1 Ruminococcus sp.
TATATGTGGATTTACCAGCCATATTCGGACCTGTGATGATCGCGACCCTGTCGCCCTTGCTGTCAAGATTAACGTCATTCGGAACAAACGAAGAATTTTTAAGAAGAAGTTCAACGACAGGATGACGTGAGTCTTTGATCTTGATAGACGTTGACTGGGTAACATCGGGACGCACATAACGGTTATCGGACGCGACATTCGCGAACGAATCAAGAACATCGAGCGTAGCGATCGCCTTTGAAGTCCTCTGGATCCTGTCAAGACTTTGCGCGACCTTTTGGCGGATTTCCTCAAACAAACTAAATTCAAGCGCAACGGAACGATCCTTCGCCCCCAAAATCCTCGCTTCAACTTCCTTTAAGTCAGGCGTGATATAACGCTCGCAGTTTGTCAGCGTTTGCTTTCGTATGTATGTGTCGGGCACCATATCCTTGTAAGAATTTGTGACCTCTATATAGTAGCCGAAAACTCGGTTATAACCGACCTTCAGCTTTGGTATACCTGTTTTATCCCTCTGCTCGGCTTCAATCTGAGCAAGGATATCCTTTGAGTTGTTCATATCGTTGTTGACAACATCCAGCTCGGAATTATACCCCTGCTTGATCATACCGCCTTCCCTTACGGTAAACGGCGGCTGCTCAACGATAGCGTTGTCTATCAGCGAATGGATATCCTCAAGCAAATCAATATTCTTATAAATCAGCTTTAAGTGTGAAGCCTTACACGAGCTCAAAAGTGATGAAATTTGCGGCAGATCCTGAATCGCCGAGCAAAGTGACCTTAAATCTCTGGCATTGGCAGAGCCGTAAACGATCTTGGTCATAAGCCTGTCGATATCAAAAATTCCCGACAGGTTCTCGGTCAATTCGAGCCTGAGCACAGTGTCGTTAACAAGCTCCTCGACCGCGCTTTGACGGTTGTTGATCGTCGAAATATTCATCAGCGGATGCTCAAGCCAAGAACGGATAAGCCTCTTGCCCATCGCGGTCTTTGTCTTGTCAATGACCCAAAGCAACGATCCGCGCTTTTCTTTGCTGAGCATAGTCTGTGTAAGCTCAAGGTTGCGCTGAGTATTGAAGTCGAGCTTCATATACTGAGACTCGGAATATGTGTCGATCTGAGTGATACGCTCAAGACCGCTCATCTGTGTCTCTTTTAGATAATCAATAAGCGCTCCGACCGCGCAGATGACGTCGGGCGTGTCCTTGATTTTTTCAAATTCCTCACCAAAGTGATCCAAAGCGGTTTTTGAGCAAGCTTTTATGTTGAATTTTTCATCCTCTAAAAGCTCTACACCCGCTGAAAGCTTTTGCTTTATAAATACCGGAAGCTGCTTGATTTCAATAACACTTCCGCCGAGCAATATCTCCTTCGGCGCGTAGCTTGAAAGCTGATTAATAAGGATATTATAGGAATCCTTACCGCTTATTTCAGTTGCGTTTAATTCTCCTGTAGAAATATCACAGAAACAAAGACCTATCGTCTTTCCTGAGGAATACATACAACAAATGTAGTTGTTTTTACCTTCCTCGAGCATACTCTGCTCCATAACCGTGCCGGGGGTAATAACGCGGATAACATCGCGCTTAACTATGCCCTTCGCCGCCTTGGGATCCTCAGTCTGCTCGCAGATCGCCACCTTGTATCCGCGCGATACAAGCTTTGCGATATATCCCTCGCAGCTGTGGAACGGAACGCCGCACATCGGCGCGCGTTCCTCCTGTCCGCAGTCGCGTCCTGTAAGTGTAAGCTCAAGCTCACGCGAAGCGGTCAGGGCGTCATCGTAAAACATCTCGTAAAAATCACCGAGACGGTAAAACAATATACAGTCCTTGTTGGCTTCTTTAATTTCAAAATACTGCTGCATCATTGGGGATAACTGAGCCATTTGCCTACACTCCTTTCATAAATATTATAATATAATTATCAACCGCAGCCGCCGCAGGTCGCACAGCTTCCGGTGCAGCTCTCGTCATAATCGGCGGTTTCGGGATCTTTACCCTCAGCGCTCTGAGAAATAATGGCGTTTACACGGTTCATAACCTTGTCAAACTCACCCTTTGCGTCGTTATATGCGATCATATGCTCGTTTGCCATAATGTTTGAGTAGACCTCACGCATTTCGGTGTTGAGCTGATTAAGCTTGTCCTGATCTTTGTCCTTTTTGAACTGCTCCTCGTTTATCTCGAGCCTTTTGATATTGAACTGACCGATAAGAGTCTGAAGCGCCGTATCGGCGTCAGCCTCTGCCTGGATCTTGTGAAGATTGATATATGCTTCTTCCTGCTGTATTGACTTTCCTAATTCTCTTGCAAGTGCGATCGTATCCATAATAAATTCTCCTTTATTTTAACTTTCCTTTTAATATCCAATTCCTTGCGCTTGTGATCTCGGCGTTTTGGAATGTTCCTATCAGGCTTTTGTCACCCTCAAGCTCTACGATTATATTGCCGCTTGTACGGGCGTTTAATTCACCTGTTTTTTCCTTTACGCTTTCAATAAGCACCTTTTCTGTTTTTCCGACCATCGAGGAACAACGCTTTGCGGCGATCTCCTCCTGAACATCAAGCAGTTCTTGGAACCATTTTGACTTTTCCTCTGCCGGAACAGGGTCGTCCATCTTCTCAGCAGGAGTGCCGACTCTCGGAGAAAAGATGAAGGTAAAAAGTGATGTAAATTCTACCTCACGAATAAGCGACAGTGTCTCTTTAAAATCCTCATATGTTTCGCCCGGGAAGCCTACGATTATATCGCTTGTGAGCGATACATTTTCGATTTTCTCCTTGGCGTATGCTATTGTTTCAAGATACTTTTTGCGGTCATAATGCCTGTTCATCGCCTTTAATATCCTGTCCGATCCGCTCTGGAACGGAAGGTGCAAATGCTTTGAAATATGCTTTGAACCAGCTATCGCGTCGATAAGCTCCTTCGAGCAATCCTTCGGATGTGAGGTCATAAACCTCAGCCAGTAATCACTGTCGATCTCATCTATCTCCGATATAAGCTGGGCAAAACTGACGGGTTTTTCCAATGTCTTGCCGTAGGAATTTACATTTTGACCGAGCAAGGTAATGTCCTTGAATCCGCTTTGGATCATATCGCGGGCTTCGGAAACGATAATATCCTTTTCTCTGCTTCGCTCTCTGCCGCGAACATACGGAACAACGCAGTAAGTACAGAAGTTACTGCAGCCGTACATTATCGGCAGCCAGCCCTTGAATGTGCCGTCACGTTTTGTGGGTATACCCTCGTAGACTGTTCTGTCGTCTACTCCGGTTTCATAAACACGTTTGCCGTCCGTTATCGTCTTATAGAAAAGCTCCG
>JBGULZ010000391.1:0-4456 GCA_045116595.1 Ruminococcus sp.
GGCGGCTGCGGCGAGTGCCAGACTTCCTGCCAGTCAGCTTGCAAAACTTCCTGCGGCGTTGCTAATCAGCAGTGCGAGAAGTGCTCAGAGAAATAATTTAATTGATTATCAGGATTTTGCGCCGTTACTTTTGGTAACGGCTTTCCTGTTGTATAGAGGTAATTTATGATACATCAATACAAGTTAAACGGCTACAATATCGTCCTTGATATCAACAGCGGCAGCGTTCACGTCGTTGACGAGCTCGCCTATGATATCATCGGGATGTATGAAAGCAGCACAAAAGAAGATATCACAAGCGCGATGCTTGAAAAATACAAGGATGATCCCGAGATCACCGCTCAGGAGATCTCGGACTGCATTGATGATATCGAAGAGCTAAAGCAAAGCGGAAAGCTTTTTACCGAGGATAAGTACGAAAATTTAGCCTTTGACTTCAAAAATCGCAATACTGTAATCAAGGCGCTTTGCCTGCATATCGCTCACACCTGCAACCTCAACTGTGAGTATTGCTTTGCTTCTCAGGGCAAATATCACGGTGAACGCGCGCTTATGAGCCTTGAAGTAGGCAAGAGGGCTATCGATTTTCTAATTGAGAACTCGGACAGCAGGGTTAATCTCGAAGTCGATTTCTTCGGCGGCGAACCGCTTATGAACTTTGATGTTGTCAAGGAGATCGTAAAATACGCCCGCAGCATAGAAAAGCAGTATAACAAAAACTTCCGTTTTACTCTCACTACAAACGGAATGCTTATTGATGACGACGTTATCGAATTTGCTAACAAAGAGTGTCACAACGTTGTACTAAGCCTTGACGGTCGCAAAGAGATCCACGACAACCTCCGCAAGACCATAAACGGCAAGGGCAGTTATGACGTGATCGTCCCCAAATTCCAAGAATTTGTCAAGCGCAGGGGCGATAAGGGATACTATATCCGCGGAACCTTTACCCATAACAACACTGATTTTACTAACGACATCTTCCATATGGCGGACTTGGGCTTTACCGAGCTTTCTATGGAACCCGTTGTATGCGCTCCCGACGACCCTTACGCGCTTACATATGACGATTTGCCTGTTCTTTTTGAGCAGTACGAGATACTCGCGAAGGATATGCTCAGGCGTGAAAAAGAAGGCAAGCCCATAACATTTTATCATTATATGATCGACCTTACCGCAGGTCCCTGCATATACAAAAGGATATCGGGCTGCGGCTCGGGCACTGAATATATGGCGGTCACACCTTGGGGAGACCTGTATCCCTGCCACCAGTTTGTCGGAGACGATAAATACAAGCTCGGCGATATTTACAACGGCGTTGATAACCTTGAGATACAAAACGAATTCAAGCTATGCAATGTTTACGCAAGAGAAGAATGTAAATCCTGTTGGGCAAGGCTTTATTGCAGCGGCGGCTGCGCGGCAAACGCCTACCACGCCACAGGCGACGTCAAGGGCGTCTACAAATACGGCTGCGAGCTGTTCAAAAAGCGTATGGAGTGCGCAATAATGATGAAAGTCGCCGAAGCTGAAATGAATACTTAAAACCAAAGGCAGAAGAAGAACAAAAGCTGTTTTTCTTCTGCTTTTTTATCAATATATTATGTTCCTTATTGAAAAAGCAAGATGTTCGTGGTATTATATATCCGAAATCATAATTTCAGGAGTATAGATATGGAAATTACAAAAACCAGAGATAACGACACATTAACAATAGATTCTTATGAGGACTTTGTTCCAAATTAAAGTCTCAGTTCAAATTTTAAAATAGCAATAGCACAGGCGCGATGTAAAATTTTTGCGTCTGTGCTTTTTTATTATATGAAAACGAGAAAATGTATATACTTTTTGGCAATACATTTTTAAAAATATTGTTGATTTTTACAAATATTTATTGTATAATTATACTAATTAGAGTTAATTATTTGCAATTATTGAAAAAACATAAACAATGTTATAGAGTTCACTACATCCCGCTGAATTACTGCAAAAAGGTTTTGACGACCGACGGCACAAGCGAAAAGCTTAAGGACGTAGCGGGTTCATTGTATACATATTCTCACCTCGCGGATTATTACTTCGGCAAAATACAGTCCGAATCAACCCCCGATCCCGAAGAGGATTGATGACAAATAATCAATAGCAATTTTAACTGCGCCGCAAAACTAATATTTTTCAATATGCGGCGTATGTTTTCTTGATCGTTTCATAAAAAAATGCAAGGAGGATACTATGAAACCCACATTCATCAAAAAAGCAATCATAAGAACAGGCGCGGTCTGCTTGTCGGCAATTATGCTTTTCAGCGCGGCATTCAGTGCCTCGGCTGCGTCAAAGCAGACAACGCCGTCAGGCGACACCGTTGTAAGAATCTCAAATCCTGACGGCAAGCCCGGAGAAGCTGACGGCCTTATCGGCGACCGTGAGGTCGGCTACGGCTGGAGTATGGCAGAGCGCGACGGCTGGCTGTATATCGGCGGCTGGCGCAACACTGTCGGCGCGGTAATCAAGGCGTACCTTGAACCGGCAGTAATCGCGTCCGGACAGATGGACAGCGAGACTATGTGGAAGCTGGTCAACACTATAACCAACGCCGAGGTACCGTATCCTACCAACGTGAACGGCGGCGTTTTAGTTAAAATGAACCGCCAAAATCCCGGTCAATTTGAGATAATCGCCGAGATGAAGGATCCGTTCCGTCACGTTGCTAAATACGGAAACGACCTTTATTTTGCTACTTACATCGGCGCTTCGGGCAGCGATCCCAAAATCTACAAGCTCGATCAAAACGATGTATTGACCGAGGTGTATACCACCAAGCAGGGCTCAAGTATGCGCGCAAACTGCATCTATAACAACAAGCTCTACTTTGCGGGAACTCAGGCTGACGAAAAGCTTAAAGAAGGCGAGACCGTTAAGCTCGCTGTTATTGAGAGAAACGAAACTGGCGACGGATGGAATACCGTAGCCGATTACCGCGACTTTACATATACGACCGAAGCAGGCGTACAGGGCAACTACGGCGACGATTCCTTTGTCGCTGCCACGGCAGGCTCTCCCTTCTGGGATATGACTGCGTATCACGGCGAGATCTACGCGACGATCCCCAATATGCTCGGCTATGTAGTGTTCAAGGGTCATCCCGCAAGGGACGGCGAGGAAGCGAATGAATACGGCTGGGTATGGCAGGAAGTCATCGGCAGAGATAAAAACAGTCCCAACAATCAGGGACTTTCTCCAACAGATAAGCTCGGCTTCACCGACACAACAAGTTACACACCCGGTTATCTTTCCGTTGTAGGCGCTCTCGCGGTTTATCAGGACAAGCTCTATGCTTACGATATCGACCACACTATCGCCGCGGAGCTTATGGGTATCCAGGGAATGTTGAGAATGGTAACGTCTCCCGAGAGCACTGATTTTGCAAGTTATCTCGAGCCGCTTATCACCACCACAAGACACGCCCAGACATTTTCTGTTATGGACGCGGAAACAGGTAAATTCAGCGAGGTCAAGGGCTTTACAGAGCTTACAAATTGCACGACTAACGAGTACGTTTGGAAGCACGGCGAATACAACGGCGAGCTTTATGTCAGCACAATGGATTCTAAGGTAATCTATAACTACCTTACACGACTGACAGGCGGCAGCGTTCTTGAAATGACTCCCCAAGAGATCAAGAACCAGTTCATAAACACCTTCGCGTTCTGGAAAAAGCTTATCGACAACGAGGTTTCTCAGCAGGAGGTCGACGAGTTCACAGAGACTATCGCGGAAAACCTGACCGATCCCGCAGATGACGAAAAGATAGTCATTGACACACAGGCAAACATCAAAAAATTCATTGAGCATCTCAAAAATATGGACGAGCGTCAGCGCCTGACCTTCTTTGCTATGACCTATCTGACCTCGAGGAACATCCTCAACGATGAGACCGAGGCTTTATCCGCTAATCTTAAAGAAATGATGTCCGAGCTGTGCAAGCTCGATATAACCGACAGAGCGGCGGTAGCGCAGTTCCGCGCAAACTTCAAAGCAAACGGTACTGCGGCAATTGCAGCCATCGCACACATTGCAAAGGACATCGCAACCAATCCAAAGGCTTATTGCCTGAGCGAAGCGGAAGCTGAGGAGCTTTCAAACATCCTCTGCGACGCCGCCGAGACAATCAAGACACTGTTCCTTGATGATTTCTCCTACGAGCTCGCAAAGCATGATGATATCTGGAAGGCGTTCGGTCTTTATATGGAGCTCAGCGCAAGAGTCGCCTGCGATACTCAGGGCTTTGATATCTACAAAACCGCCGACGGCGAAAAGTGGGAAGTAGTTACAAACAACGGCTTCGGCGACAAGTTCAACTACGGCGCTCTCCGCTTTGTCACCACCGAAGAGGGCATGTACATCACCACCGCCAATCCCTTCTACGGCACGCAGCTCTATCTGCTGACAAACGGCG
>JBGULZ010000392.1:0-4697 GCA_045116595.1 Ruminococcus sp.
AAATTGATCATTCTTTGGACATAAACAATACACACATCAAGGCTACTCCGAAAAATCCGCCTATGAATGTGCCGATTATTATTCCCAAAAGCATATTTTTCCTCCTGTCCTTTTTTGACAATTATCATTCGCGTTTTATGCGATAATGATAACGGTGATCGTGTGACTGTATACATAGATGTGCTGATTACGGTGAATATATTTACAGATTTCTTTTTGCTTTTATGCGTAAAGCGTTTCCTTGATATCCGCACAAGGCTTATCCGGCTGATACTCGGCAGCCTTATCGGCGGAGCGCTAAGCCTTGCAGCTCTACTGCCGAAGATACCGTCGGGTATCAACATTATTCTCGACATCATTTTTGCTGCAGTGATCGTCTTTTTCACCTTTGGCAGAACCAATATAAAGAGTTACATCAAGCGTGTAGCGGTCTATTTCGGTATATCATTTTTCTTTTGCGGAATTATGATTTTCGTTTATACCGCCTTCAAGCCAAAGGGAATGGCGATTTTCAATAATGTCGTCTACTTTGATATCTCCCCTGTCCTGCTGATTATTCTTACCCTTATCTGCTACTATATTCTCAGGCTGATAAGGCGGCTGACAAAGGGAGACGCCGGCAAGAGCGTTTGCGATATCGAGGCGACGTTCAACGATAAGTCTGTGGAATTCAGCGCGGTTTTGGACACAGGCTGCAGCGTCAAGGAACCGTTTTCTTCGCTCTATGTAATAATCGCCGAAAAAGAGCTGCTGAAAGATATAACCCCGGATTCAGCCAAAATGAGGATCATCCCCTTTGACTCCCTCGGCGGAAAAGGACTATTAAAGGGTTATCTGCCCAACAAACTGACCGTAAACGGCAAGGAAGTGAACGCCTACATCGGCGTTTGCGAAAATGTCATAAACAGCGATATCAAGGCGATCGCGCCGTATGAAATAATAAAGTGAGGTTTTTAAATGCTTGGAATAATACTCAAACTCAAAATGATATTCTTAAATTTCAATCAGGTTTTTTACATAAACGGGAGCGAGACCCTTCCCCCGCCCCTCAGCAAAACAGAAGAGCTCGATATCATGAGCAGGATATCACACGGCGATAACCGCGCGCGCGAGCTGCTTATCATCCATAATCTGCGGCTTGTTGTCTACATAGCCAAAAAATTCGAGTCACCGAGTGCGGGGACCGAGGACTTGATCTCGATAGGCACTATCGGTCTTATCAAGGCGGTCAACACCTTTTCGCCCGAAAAGAACATAAAATTAGCCACCTACGCTTCGCGGTGCATAGAAAACGAAATACTAATGTATTTGCGCAAGGCTTCTCAGCTGAAAAATGAGATTTCTATTGATGAGCCGCTTAACACCGACTATGACGGCAACGAGCTTTTGCTATGCGATATCTTAGGCTCGGATGGGAACGAGATAAACATAAGCCTCGAGAACGAGGTCGAAAAAGCGCTCGTACTCGAGGCGGTATCTCAGCTAAAAGACAGAGAATGCAGCATTATGGAGCTGCGGTTCGGTCTAAACGGCAAAAAGGAGCACACGCAAAAGGAAGTTGCCGATAAGCTTGGGATATCTCAGTCGTATATTTCAAGGCTGGAGAAGAAGATAATAAAGCAGCTGCGTACCGAACTGAAAAAAGCCATATAAAATCATATGGGTTATAGCTCAACTCATTAATTTATTCTGTAGTTTCAACTTCCTGCTCAACATGCTTGCCCTCGTTGCCGATTATGCCGTCTCCGTCACTGACCTCGCCGTTGCTTTTCATTTTTTCGGCGTTTTCGTCAACAGCGGAGCCGGCTTTTTTGAGTCCGTTACCGGCGTCGTCTACTACGCTTCCCGCGCCCGAAACAACGTTTGAAGCTGCCTGAGATACGGCAGAACCTGCTTTTTCTCCCGCGTTACATCCGGCAAATGCGGCAACTGCCATAACTATGGCGAATGATATCGCAATCAATCTTTTCATAAAATCAATCCTTTTAAAATTAAAATAGTGGCGTCAATATCAGACACCACTATTATTTTCTAAAAATATTTAATTATTCATTATTCTTTATCGGAAAAATATCCTCGTCTGTAATGACTTTCTCAGCGACTTTTTCGCCTGAGATATAGACGGTTATAACAACATTTCCGTTTTCGTCAAAGGAAACCGACTTGCCCTCTCGCGTTCCCATAGAATACGAGCAAACATCAAGAAACATACCGTCCGACATAAACCTCGCTCCCACACCGTCAGGAGTGTTCTCTGTCCAGTTGCCGACGTGCATAGTGCCGTCGCTGTGACGATACCCGGCTCCGCAGCCGTTTCTGTTGCCGTCAGTCCAGCTTCCGATGTAGTTCGGCTTGCCGTCCTTGTAGTAACTCACGCCAAAGCCGTCGCGCTTATCATCAACGTAAGTTCCCTCGTATACAGTGATACCCTCGGGAGAAACGGTCCTGCCGTTTCCTGTCCTCTGTCCGGCATCATCAAGCGAGCCATAATATGAATATTTTCCATTTTTATTATCAATTACCGAATCGGGCTCAGTCTGCTGTTTTACATCAAATTCGGGCTTATTATCGGGCTTTTCGTCAACCTTTTCCTCTGTATTTTCAGGCTCATTGACTTCTTCAACGGCTTCCTCAACAAGCTCTTTGACTTCTTCCGGGACTTCCTCAACAGGCTCTTCAACGACCTCTGCAGCGGCGACTTCGGTTGTTTCCTGAACATTTTCCTCTGCAGCTTCCGCATCTTCGGGTACATCATCCTGCGACTGCGAAACTACTTCGCCGAAAATATTTTTATTCGTCTTATGAGCTTCATACAGGATACTTTCTATCTTGTCATAGGCAGAATACACGCCGGTCTCAGCTTTTGAAGCTTCTTCGGCTTCATCGACCTGCTCGTAATCCTTGTCGCTCAGATATTCCGCGTTCTCCAAATCAAGCGGCTTTACAGCAGGCTTTGTAAAATTCTCAACGTTAAACGCAAAGCCCTTTTCATAGCTCTGCTTTATAGGAACGCCCGAAAGCTCGGCGGGTCTAAAGGTCGCGTCGTACCAAATCATACCCGAATTCGTATAAAGCAGGCAGGCGCAGTTTTTGCTCTGCGGGCTGAGTGACGGATATAGATACTCGGTAGACTTCTCACCGTTTTCATCGACACTGTCAAATTTGATGCAGACGATCCCGTCAACGTTCACGGGCTTAACGGAAGCCAACAGGCATTTTTCGCGCTCATTATCGTAATACTCGGTAGCAAGCCAATTGTGGTAATCGTCAAAATACAGCCGCTTGTTTACAACGCCATTATCTCCGTAAGTCAAAACGCAGTAAACATCGTCAGACACACGCTTTACTTTTTGATACTGGCTTTTATTCGAGGTGACCTTCCACAGCAAAGGCTCGCTGTCCCTCATCGAATAAGACAGGCTAAAGCTGCGGTTATCAGTGAAAAATTCGGTCTTGTCCGTCTGGGGATTGCGGTTTGAGTTAAAGAAGTTCGCCCTTACTCCAGCCAAAGCGTCGTCTTTAAAATCGAGCTTTTCAAAGCGCGACATCAAAGCCGAGTAGATGATCATACCCTTGGATAATTTTTGAAGTTCATTAAGCATATATATCATTCCATATTAATTCAGCCGGGAATAGTTTTAGATTCCCGACCGAACTTGTTCCTTTTAACTTATTAAAAAATCAGATAGAGATAGTCATTGCAACATTGTAGAGATCATAATCGAACACTCGCTGCATAGACAGAGCCTCGTCAATATCAAGATCGGTGATCTTGTTTTCTCTCATAACGACAACACGGTTGCCTATATCATTTTTAAGCAGTTCAACAGCTCTGTAGCCCATTTCGCTCGCAACAACTCTGTCACGGACCGTAGGAGAGCCGCCGCGCTGAACGTGACCGAGGATAGTTGCTCTGGCTTCTATACCAAGACGCTGATTTATGAAGGTAGCAAGCTTTGTAGCGCTGTAATTGCGATTCTCATGACCTACGCCCTCTGCGACAACTATAACAAAGTGCTGTTTTCCGTTCTTTTGAGTATTAACGATCCTTTTGATAACATCCTTTTCGATGTTGAACTCGACCTCGGGAACAAGGATAGCCGTAGCGCCTACAGCGATTCCCGTCTGCAACGCGATATCTCCGCAGCGTCTGCCCATAACCTCAACGATAGAACATCTGTCGTGAGACTGCGCGGTGTCACGGATACGGTCGATCATATCAATAGCGGTGTTCATAGCTGTGTCAAAGCCTATCGTGTACTCCGAGCAAGCAATATCGTTGTCGATAGTGCCGGGCACGCCAATGCAGTTGATACCGGCGTTGGTAAGCGCCTGAGCGCCTCTGAAAGAGCCGTCGCCGCCGATGACGACAACTCCGCTGATGCCGAGCTTACGGCAGAATTCAGCAGCTCTCTCCTGAGCTTGCTTCTCCTTGAACTCCAAGCATCTGGCGGTGTAGAGCATTGTGCCGCCGTTGCCTATGATATCGGAAACCGAGCGAAGATCCATCTCCTTGACGTCGCCGTTAAGAAGGCCGTTATAGCCGCGGTAGATACCGTATACATCCATACCCATATTGATACCCGCGCGCACAACAGCTCTTACAGCCGCGTTCATACCCGGGGCGTCGCCGCCGCTTGTTAATACCGCAATAGATTTTTTTGACATATTTATACCTCCTGTGAGATTTTATTCCT
>JBGULZ010000393.1:0-19928 GCA_045116595.1 Ruminococcus sp.
TGAAGTAAAAAATCGGTCAAACTCTTGTTTCTTAGAGTTTGACTAGTTATTTAGTAATATAACGAATTTCAATATTCCAAAATAAAATAGAATTAGATATTGAAAGTAAACTTGAGTTCGATCAGAAAAAGAAAGTATCGCCAGAAATATTCAACATTGTACTTACTAATAGATTTATAAAACCATTAATCAGAAAGAAAATGCACGTGGCTGTTGAAGAAAAGTAACAGCCACGTGTATGTTTATCGAAAGGCAATAGAACTATTTAGCATGGATATAGTTAATTTATAATTGCATACTAATTCCTTCAATAAGTCGTTTCAGTGTACGCAAAGAAGGGTTTGTGGAAGCGTTTCTAGTTTGCATTTTTCACTATGTTCAATTCCTGTTCTATCCGCAAGTTCTTGCTGTGTCAAACGTTACTCCTGACTTGCGGCAAAAATATCACTATTTTGTTTCAAGGCGTTCATATCCTTTATTTACTTCTTTGTTTTGATAAACTGATCCTTAATTGCGTTAAATGTTATAGATGAAATTATAAACATATGCATTTGTAAAATACAAAAACAGATAATGCTTAATAAAACAAAAGATATATTTATTCCTTTTTGTCCAAATGATAAATATTTCCGGTTCTTTTATCTGTTAATGAAAGTTTTTTGTTTTTTGTATTGAAACTATACCTAAATTCAGCAAGAATCATATCTTCATTAGGGTACATATTTTTAGGATAGTTCTCTTTGTACTGATAATAAGTTATTGTATTATCGGGACCGCCTCCGCCTATTGTACGACATTTATAAACAGTTTGATTGATTTCTATTTCATCAATATCATTCTGTTCACCGTATTTCATTGTAAATGTTATATATGGAGTCTCACAAATGTATTTACCCTCTTCAGCGGGTACAACAGTTGAACATCCGTAAAGTGAAAATGTAAGAAATAATAGAAGAATCAAGAAAAAAATTCGTTTCATAATTTGACCTCTTTTTTATCGAATACCAGTAAGATGTATGCAGGTATATTGCTTGAAATAGTTTTGTAAAGTTGTAGAACTAAATTGGTAATATGATGGCTTATTATTATATAGATTATAAACATAATAAAAACCATAAGAATATCTAATCATAACATAATGAAAACCAGTTTCGTGTTTATAAAACAGAATCGTTGCTCGATATTGTTTAATTAAATTTGGTAATTCATTAGGGAAATAGTGTTCATCCACATATATGTATCCAAGTAATCTAAAATACATAGCCACAGCATCTGGTAAAACTCCGAATGTTCCTTCTAATACACAACCGAAATTTTCTAAGTAAGCAACTACATTAGCTGGAGTAACTCTACAACCTAAAGCGTACAATGCGTTATATATTGCTATCCATCCACAGCCGTTAAAATCACCGGTCCATAGTCCCATCCGTATTTTTGCTTGGTTACCTGAAGCTTGTCCGTTTATATATCCTGAAAAAACAAAATCTTGATTATAAAAGAAATTATATGTATGAGTTGCAATTCTCGCAGTGTTAATTATGTCTTTTAATACCTGACTTTGTATTGGATTTAGTGTTAATAAATTTAGCATACTATCAATTGCAAGGTTAGTTAAGCTAGAAACAAAAAAAGTTAATGTAAATCTGCCATCTTTATCTGAATTGCTTACAAAATTATTATAGCAATAACAGTACAAGTTATAGTCTATAGCATTGGTTGAGTTAACGATATTATGTATGTTATCTGGGCTAATAAATCTACCTGTTATGGGATCATAATATCGTGTCTTTAAGTAGTAGAAAGATGACTCATCATCATAAATATATCCTCTATATCTAAAAGGATTTAAGTATCCAATATGATTATGATTTAAAAGATCTCTCCCAGTTGCGTTTTTTATTGATAGTATTTTTCCAAGTACATCATAAGTGTAAGTGCAAACTGTTGTGCCATTTTGATTTACTATTTTTACGATGTCTCCTTGTACATTTCTTACATAATAGTATAAGTTTGTTCCGAGAGAAACTGATGTTGGATTCCCTTGATTATCATAGTAAAACTTTATAGTTTTATTGTTTTTTGTTAATCCGGTAAGATTTCCTGAGCTATCATAAAAGTATTCGGTGGCATCGTTGTTATTCAATACTTTTTTTGTTCGCAAACCATCTTTGTTATAGTTAAAACTAATTGTACCAAGTGAATTAGTAATTGAATTAAGTTGGCTACCATGTTTCCAACTGAATTCAATTCCATCTCTGTAAGTTAATGGATTACCAATATTATCATATTCTATTACTGAATTGTTATAATTTGTTAATTTATCTTTCCAGTTGTTGTCAGTATATGAATAATCTCTATTTGAAATTAAAGCTCCAGGGGTCCAATATGCTGATAAATCATATTCTTTGATATTTGTAATATTACCTGCATTATCATAAGTGAATTGAGTATATAGATCAGTATTTGCGTCAGCCGACCAAGTGAGCTGATTAGCCTCACCATAAGAATACAAGGCAACTCGGTTACCGTCTTGCTTAATTTGTGTTATATTACCACAGTTATCATATTTATATTCGTAATCAATTAATTCGTCTGAACAGACTTTATGAGTTAGTTTATGAATACGGTTTGTAGTTGTATTTGTAGCTAGTCCATCAGAATAATCAATGTATGTATAAAATACACTGGGGGAGTTGTCTTTGTGAGTGATAACTTGTTTTGGTCGGCTAAACTCATCGATAATATAACTGACATCTATATCTTCGTTTTTAACATAAAAATTATTACCTGACTTTCCTTTTGTTATAGTACTTGTATTACCATTTATAGATGATTTTTCAATTATATTTCCATTATTATCAAAACTAGAACATATAATCAGATCTCCATTTTCTCCCTGACAATAATATCCTGTTCTGTTTCCATTGAAATCATAATAACAGTATTCGTCTTTTTCACCATCGGAGGAATTGTGTTTGATTTTTGATATTAAACCCTTTTTCGAATAAATGATAGTAATACAATTATTATCTTCATTTGATATTTCAAAAAGATTATTATATTTGTCAAATTTTAATAATACATATGTATTGTTCGCATATGATGTTAAAATTGTATTATTGGTTGTGTCGTATGTAATATTGCATATTTCATTGTTGTTTATGTAGGTGTTTGACAGTTTACCTAATGAGTTATAAGCAAACGAGTATTGAAAATTATTGTGATTTATTTGTGCGATTTTTTCTTCTCCAGTATATGAAAATGTATTGTTTAATAATGAATTACTTAAACTAATTAGATTATTAAAATTATCGTAGCTATAGTATGTGTGATTGTCTTCTTCATCAACCATTTCAGTGATGTTTTCATTAATATCATACGAAAAGCTTTTTGAATATCCAGCTTCATTGGTCTTTGTGACAACGTAGTTATTGCTTGAGTCAAATGAAGCAGAAGTACGCATAAACGGCTGAGAGGTATCAACGCTTTCAGATATTACCTCATAATCGATATAGTCGTCAACATCTTCTTCATCAGTCTGAGTTGTTGGTTCAACTGTTGCTTCCTGTGTTTCGGGTTCAGTGTTGCTTTCTGTTACCGAACTATCATTAGAGGCAATGTTGAGCATAGCATTGTATGCTGTCATTGTATTTCCATTATAACCGTAAACAAAAGCAAATGCAACGGTTGATATTACTTTTTCACTGTCATATGGAGAAACAGTCATTTCAGCAGTCTGCGGAATATCAGTATAGCAGTTGAATTCCTGATAATGGGTTTCGGGAGTTGTTTCTCCGTCATAATAAATATTAAGAGCGATACCGAAAGTTCGGGTTTCATTGGAAAGAGGAACAGAATCAGCCTGAGCTTTGCCGACGATGTTGAATGATACACCTGCACGGTTTACATTAACTGTCTGATAAACATATTTGTTTCCGAGGGAGTTTTCGGATATTTCTTCTATCTCACCGTTTGTCTCGGGTTCTTCGGTTGAGTTTTCACCAGTGGCTTCCTCACCCGAATCAACCAAGTATGTTTTCTTTACTCTTCTATTTACCTGACCGCGTTCGGTTTTGATAACATTGCCGTATTCATCACGTGTATCAACGCTTCCAAACGCTTGAGGTTCATCTTCTTCAACTACCCGTGTAGCCGGTTCAGTTTCTTCAACGGTCGTCTCCGCAACCTCTGTTTCATCCTCGGCATCGTTATACGCGCCTGCCAAACCTTGGATGGTTAACGAGTTATCATGGAAGGATACACCGGTGTTTTCATTTGCATCCCAAACACTTGTGTCTGAAAAATCACAATCCTGTAGAGCGTTGAAGTCGTTGACGCTGTTTCCGGTTTCAAGCTGCAAGCAGTCAAACCAAGCTGTACCCGAAGCATTGCGGACGCTGCAGCATACATCAAAACTGCCGGAGATATGCGCTGAAATGCTTAACCTTTGCCATTCGCTTGTTCCTGTGTAGCCAATACTGTTTACTTCAACGGTATCGTTGCCGTCCTGATATCTGATTGTCAAAACAGCGCCGATAGCCCCATCATCGTATATTTGAGTTATATCCTTTGTCTTTACATACGCAGAGAAAGTGACATCCTGCTCATCAAATCCACTGAAACCATGATATGCTCCGGTATAGAATGCGGAGTTATTGTTGCCTACAGGATTATTGATTTTGATTGATGTATTTCCGAGGAACTGAACTTTGCCGTTTTCCTCTGATGGAGCGGAATTATCAAATGACATTGTACCGCCGTTGCTTTCAGTATTGCCTCTGTGACCGTCATACTTAGTGTAGTAGTTGCCGTTTTGGTTTATGGACTGAGTGATGTAGTTCTTAACGAAGTCGTTTGATCCTCCGGTTATACGCAAGCCGCCACTGTCGTTGTCGATATATCCGTTTTCGTTAAGCGTAGAGACCTTGTTACCACTGTTGTCAAATGTGTATGTGCAGGTTCGGTCATATTTATCAGTAAAGGTAGTTGTGTTATCTGTTCCGTACTCTATATCAAGAGACTCACCGACTGAATTATCGCTACCATACTCGGTAACGTTTATTACCTGATCGGCGCTGTTGTATGTGAACGCTGTTTTTAATCCGTTTGTATGCGGAGTAGTTGTTTGATCTACCTGCTGAACGGAAACAAGCCGGTCGTCATTGTTGTATTCAAACTTTGATACTTTGCCGCCGGGAAAATAGATATAGCTAAATTTATCTTTTACGTTTGATGTGTAGTAAAAGCTGATAGATTTATTGTTCGGAAGTTTGATATATCTAATTCTGCTTTCTCCGTTGGAGTTGTTGGCGTAGTTAAAAGTAAATACTCTTCCTGCGCCGTCAGTGATAGAAGTAACATTACCGTTTGTGTAGGCATAGGTGATTGTGTTATCATACTCGTCTTTTTCCGAAAGCAGTTTACCTCCGTCAGAAGTCAGCTCATATGTTTGTGTTACACCGTTTTCAATGATTATGTTATCATCGGTTACTTTGAGAGTTAATCCCATATCGTCTTCGTCGTACCATTCATTGCTGTTGTTTAAACGTTTCATGTAATGGTCAGTTCCGTCAGAATCTTTGTAAATGTAGTCATATCCGGCATTGACAAGCGCAGGATCAGCGTTGCGAACATATTGGTTAAACGAGAATTGCCACCCAAAACCGCTGGGAGAACCGTTGCCAAATGTCTCATCATAATTAATACTGTTGTATGTAGCGGAAAGGGAGAGAGGCATTCTTGAACCTTTGCCTTCATACAGTGTCTGGTTGATTACAAGATTGCCAAGATAGTCTGAAACAGAAGCGGACGCATTCTGACCGACATCAAAGGAGTGGTATGAAAGACTGCTTTCTGTGCCTTTAAAGTCTTTATATACGACTGTTAAAATCGGTTTTGTAATGTATTGAGTGAATTGAACGCTTTTTGAACCTGCTGTTTGGTGCGCTTCAAGAACAAAACCGCGAGGGATCTCAGAATCCGCGTACCAATCCCTATACAGTTTTGTAATATCAAAAGTAACGCTTTCATTGTCAGAATATGTGAGTGTATCGTAATCTACGATGGTTGGGTCGTAAGTGAGACCTGTGTTGCTCAAACTATTCAACTTGTGGGCGTTTAAGACTATAGCCGGGTCACTTTCATCGGCAAACAGAGTGTCACTGTTGCTGACTTCGAAAGTATACTTAGCGCTTATTACACGCTCACCGTCATCAAGCGGTTGAAGGTTAGTCACTTTACCAAGAAACAGATTACTGTCATCAACATAGTACGGACCGTGATTGATTAAGTAACCTGAATTATATGCTTCGCCAAAGATAAAGTGAGACGAGATAGTAGTCAGAGATACTTCAGGATCAATAATAACAGGGAATGATCTTGCGGAATCCTTGATGAATCCCTTGTCGGCGGAGAGCTTAACTTCAAGCTTCCCGTTTTCTTGCTTTTCAAGACTGATTTTCAACTTTTTACTTATTTCGCCTTTGGCATCAGTCAAATATGGAGCAAGGATTGAGAATACCTCATCATCGTTTTTATTGCGAACTGAGATAGCGTAATCATCAATCTGCTTTGCGGATAGAGCGCCGATATTGTATGTGATATAGAACTCATTTTGAACGTCGGATTCCTTTAACACGATGTTTTCTTTGACACCCGACGGAGTTACATAATACTCCAGGTTAACGTTCTTGTATACATTCTGATAAATGGTTTTTGAAGATGTTTTAGAAAGTTCGGTGAATTTATTGTTGCCGAAGGACTTATCTTCGTTATTGATTTTAACTGCAACGCAGTTTTCAATATCTTTATAACCCCAGCTAATTGAATTGCCGTTTGCGGATAAAGCAATCATATTCTCTGCTTTTGCTTTATCGGATAAATCAACGCTGATGTTGCTGTTCTTGTTTTTTAAATTGTTGTCAAGGGTGTTGTCGTAATCAACCCATTCTTTTTTCTCGTTCTGAAAATGAACAGGTTGGGCGTATTGAGCAAGCATTTTTGTTCCGTCGTCAAGAAGAAACTCTTTTGTGAACTGTGTGCGTTCTTCTGTAAGCTCTTTGACAATGTTGCCGACTTCTTCATTTTCGCCTTTAACACTGTCAAACGCAGCGCTTATTTCTTCTCCGGTATCAGTTGCTGCAAACGCTTCAATACCGAGGGAAGGGAGTAAAGACAAGCATAAAATGATTGAGATAGCTTTACTTAACTTTTTCATAGAAATCTCCTTTTCAAAAAAATTTAGATATGTAAACGGATAACGCATTTAAGCGGTTTGAGTTTAATAGTGTTTTTTATCAATAATAAATAAAAAAGAACAAAAATATTGAAAATATCAAGTGAATCTACTACTTAATAATATACATCTATAATTAAACACTGTCAATACTTTATGAACATTGGAGTCACCTTCTCTATTGTATTATTATGTTTTTATTCTACATCTATTTGAAAAAGATTGTTGCAACCGGGAGTGAATGGTTCGCTTTTTGTATTGAATGTAAACGACTTGATATTGATTGCTAAAAAAGTTGCTCTAAATAAAGAAAACGGTCAAACCCTTATTTTAAAGAGTTTGACCAATATATTGTTATTAGCAAAAATGATGCTCCCAAAACATCTTTATATCTCTCTGAGGTATTTTGTCATCCCTAGCTGCTCGAATTATGTCTCTAATCATTTTATTATTATTTACATATTCGATTATATCTGGTGGGATTGTTCCTTCGTTTTTTGACAGAGCAGCGTAATCATAGAAAAGATTTTTTTCTGTTTCTGTTAACTCTAATATTTCAACCATTTTTTGAAGTGTTTCATATCTTGGGGCTTGTCGTTGACCGGATTCTATACTGGATAAATACGAAAATGAAATACCTACTTTCTTTGCAAAAAGTCTCATTGAAAGTTTTTGTTGTTTTCTTTTTTGAGATAAATAATCTCCGAAAAAATATTTTATTTCCATATAGACCACCATAGCAAAATTAACTAACCACTTAATACTATAAACCTATAAATTGATATTGTCAACATCATTTAGAGATAATCATTATGGAAATATTGGGATATATACTATAATAGAACAAAGAATATACTTGGTTTGGATTATTTTTGAATATAAAGAATAAAAAAATCTATACGATATACAAATACTAAATGAATAGAATATTAATAAAAAACGTGGCTGCCGCAAAATATGCGACAGCCACGTGCTTTGTTTTATAGAAAACAATAAAAAACTAATTAGAATGGATAAAGTTGATCTGTAATTGCATACCAAGTCTGACAGCAAGACATTTCAATGTACGCAAAGAAGGGTTAGCGGAACCGTTTTTCAGTTTGTTTATTAGTAACAGAGTTAACGCTTTTGATTAAATGTTATTTGTTTGTCATTTTTATCAGTTTATTAATTCAAAATAATCATAGATTATATGAAATATAATACAAATAAGTTAGTCATCAAACCACAAATACTTTTGATAATCTGGATACTTTTTTTTGAATTCATTTTTGCTATAGGTTCTTAGTTCTTTTTGCACATCTTCAACGTTAGAATAATCTTCAGGACTATAATTCTTTATGTCAAAAACATAGTATTGTTCATCAGTGAGTATAAACAATTCACCGTTATTGTATGCAGCTTCATCGAAATCGCCATATAAAATGCAACTATAATCAGAACTATTTGATAGCCTAACTGACAAAAGATCATCCAAAGATAATATATTGGAATCATAAGTGGTAAGCGCTACTTTATCAAAATAACATCTAACAGAACCAAAATCATCTTTAGTACCAATAATATTGTTTTTTGCATAAAAATCCATAAATGAACAGTTGCTAAAACTAACGATAATTAATGCAGAGATAATAAACAAAAAGATTTTCTTCATATTTATCAGCCTCCGATTGGATATTTTAGTGTATATTCAATGTCCTTTGTAAAACTTATCTTCCATGAGTATTCTTTTGCCAAGCCTAACTTTTGGGATAAATAACCAGGAATATTATTTGCAATAGTTTCTAAATATCCCCTCGAAAAATCATTCCATAAATCATAATCGTAATCATCGCAGAATTCAACACATAATCTCCATTTATAAGTGTTCTTTTTGCGAGTTTTCCCAAGATAAATGAACCTAACGGTGGGGCTACAACTTCCTATTGAAAGAGCTAAATCGTAGTCTTTATTTTTATAAGGGTTGAAATTTATATTTTTTCTGATAAAGTTTAGTTGACAAGAATGTGTAATACCTTCTAGATATGCATTTAGGCAGCTGTTGTTGTAAACAGATGAAATTAGGTCCATATCTCGAAATTTTTCACTGATAAACATTCTGTCAAAAGATGTTGAATTTTGTATTTTATTAATATAACTTGAATTGTCAGAGAAGTTGTAGCATTTTGCTTTTTCTCTGTGAATGAAAGAATGAAGATAAAACTCAGTTGACATTGGCATTAACTGATGAACAGAGAATAGAATTCCTGGTAGAGACATAACAACATTTGTGCCATTAACAATTAGACTAATCCTAAAAGTATCGATTAAAGGTTGAATTGCAGGAATAATAGGAAACAATAGTTCAATAAACAGCTTTCCATCATTATCAATGTATTGAATTGGATTGTTTGCACAATATGTATATGTGTTGCTTAAATAGACGTTGCTTTTGTTGAATAGTGTTTGGGTAACATCGGGACTAATAAACCTACAAGTTATTGGATCATAGTATCTCGATTGAAGGTAATACAATCCAGTTTCATCGTCAAAAACATAACTGCGATAGCGGAATGGATTAAGCATTCCTATTTCCATTGGATCAACAACAGAAGCACCATAATAGTTTTTTATATAAATAATTTTTCCATATGCATCATATGCATATGTTGCAACAACTTGTCCAAGTCTGTTTACGATTTTTTCAATATCACCATGTAAATTTTTAATATAGTAATACATTTGCCCATTATATGAAAATGAATTTGGAGTACCGCATTCGTCGTAATAAAAGAATAATGTAGAATACCCTTTTTTCAAAGCAATTAAGTTGTTCTCACTATCATAATAGTATCGCGTATTATTTTTTTTGGTTCTCATTCCATTTGAATCATATTCAAAAAATATCGATGTTCCATTGTAATTAATGCTATCAAGTTTGTGTCCGTTTGACCATGACAATTGCATTCCGTTACGGTATGAAACTGGATTGCCACTATTATCGTATATAATATTGTCATTATTAATTTTAAGTAGCTTATCATTCCAGCCGTTGTTTTCGTATTCAAAAGTATCTTCGCTTATTGTTGAACCAGGTTGTGAATTCTCATAAATCATCTTCTTGATGTTTAGAATATTCCCGCTATTATCATAGGTGTATTGTGTGCAAAGATTATTGGTGTTGTCTTTAACCATTGATAGTTGATTGTAATTGTCATAATTATATTCTAAGGAAGGGGTGTTATCTATATTTATTCTACTTATATAACCTGTATTTGTGTCATAAAAATATTCATGATTCGATAAAACTGTTTCTCCAAGGGTTTGAGTAAGATTGCGTATGTTGTTTGTGGTTGAATTTGTATATGTTCCATTTGTATATGTATATGTTGTATTAAAATCAAGATCGTCTTTTTGTGTATGAGATTCAATTGTTCGTCCAAATAAATCTGTAGAGGTTAAGTTTGTTACACCATCATTATATACTATTAATTTACCAGTTTCATCTTTGCTAGTGATTATAGTCCTTGTTTGACTTCCAATAGAAGTCTTTTCAACTATATCGCCATTGCTTTTATAGTCTACATAATATGATAAGTTATCACCTGTACATTGGATACTTTTATTTGTAAGATTGCCAGAAAAATCGTGATAATACTGTGTTGATGTATTGGAAGAATAATCAATAATCAAGGAAAGACTACCTTTTTTGTTGTAAATAAATCTAGCAACATCGCCCGACTCACTTGATATTAAAGAAATATTATTAAAAAAATCATAATTATATTCATAAAAATCGCCGTTTGCAAACGAGGACCTAATTAGATTTCCATTAGATGAATATGTATTTTGAGAAAGTGGCGTATTGTTTATTTTTGTAGAGATTAATTTATTAAATACATCGTATGAGAAATTATAGCTAAAATTATTATGATCCACTGAAGATAATAATCCAGCACTATTATAATTATACTGATTTGTAGCTGATCCATTGAAAATCGATGTAATATTACCGGCGTAATCGTATGTATAATTATATCCATTTCCTAGCCTATTTGTTGAACTCAATATATTTCCGTTATCATCATATGTATAGTTACATTGAACCCCGAGCTCGTTAGTCTTTTGCACAAGGTAGTTGTTGCTATTTGTATCATAATCTGAAGAATTACGCATGAAAGGTTGAGATTCATTAATGCTTTCTGAAATAATCTCATAGTTTAGACAGTCATCTAGACTTTCTGTAGATTGAGTGTTTGGTTCAACAGTCGATTCTTGAGGAGTGATAGTTGGTTCGGATTCAGGTTCATCATCTTCTTGTTCGTTTTCATCAATTACATTAACAGCTGTTGATGCAATATTTAGCATTGCATTGTACGCTGTCATTGTATTTACATTATAACTATAAACAAAAGAAAATGCAACAGAATCTATAACTTTTTCGCTATGATTAGGACATACTGACAATTCTACCGTTTGTATGGTATCGGTAAAATTGTTAAACTCTTTATAATGAGTTTCTGGAGATATTTCTCCGCTATAATAAATATTAAGCGCTATTCCAAAAGTTCTACATTTATTAGTGAGAGGGACAGATTTTGCCTGAGCTTTACCTACAATATTGAAAATAATATTTGAGCGATTAACAGGAACAATTTGATATATATACTTATTTCCAAGTGTGTTAGTGATTGTGTTGTTATTCTGTGTTTGACTAGGTTCAGGCGTATTATTTAAATCACCTGTTGGAATTTCTATTGGATTTACGAGATATGTTTTCTTTACTCTTCTTATTATTTGTCCTTGTTCAGCCTTTGTTTTATTACCAAATTGATCGTAAGTGTAGATGTTTCCAAATGAAGAAGGCTCATCTTCTTCTATTACATATGTAGCTGGTTCTGTTTCAGTTATAGTTGTTTCTTCAACATCGATGTTTTTTTTAACATTGTTATACGCACCAGCTAAGCCTTGAAGTGTTACAGAATTGTCGTCAAATGTTACATTACTATTTGTGCTTGTTTCCCAATTGTTTGTGTTGGAAAAATCGCAGTTTTGTAAAGCATTAAAATCATTAACGCAGTTTCCCTCTTCAAGTTGTAAACAATCAAACCAAGCTGTACCCGAGGCATATCTAACACTACAACATATTTTTAAATTAGTTGCGCCATTAGGAATAAAAGCTGAGACACTTAGTCTTTGCCATCCGTTACTACCTTTATATCCAATACTGTTTTTTTCAATGTTTTCTCCTTCGCAAGTATATGTTATACTTAATACGGCACCCGTTGCATCATTAGAGTAACTTTCTATTATACTACGAGTTTTTATATATGCAGAAAATGTAATATCTTTGCCATTAAAATCTTCATCGAAACAATGATACGCTCCAGTATAAAATGCGGAAGTGTTTTTTCGATTATATATTCGAATAGATGTATTTCCAAGAAATTGATTATTTTCCTCAATGGAATCATCAAATGTCATAGTTCCACCACTGCTATTTACACCATTCAAGCTGCCGTCAAACTTAGTGTAATAATTTCCGTTTTGTTCAATCGATTGAGCAATGTAGTTTTTGATAAAATCATTTGAGCCGCCGGTTATTCTCAATCCGCTGCTGCTGTCGTTATCAACATAGCCATTTGAATTCAAAGTGGATATCTTGTATCCGTTGTTATCAAAGGTGTAGGTAAGGGTGTTGTCGTATTTATCGGTGTAAGTAGTTGTGTTATCTGTACCGTACTCAATATCGAGATAATCACCTTCGGTGTTATCACTGCCGTACTCAGTGATTTTTGTTACCTGACCGATCGAGTTGTAACTGAATGAATACTTTAAGCCGTTAGTGTGCGGCGTAGTACTTTGGTAGACCTGCTGAATCGAGGTAATTCTATTATCATTATTGTATTCAAACTTTGTTACACGTCCGTCAGGGAAGTAAATGTAATTAAATTTGTCTTTTTCGTTTGATGTGTAATAGAATGAGATAGTCTTGTTGTTGGGCAAACGAATATATCTCACCCTGCTTTCTCCGTTGGAGTTATTAGCGTAGTTGAAAGTAAAAGTTCTTCCTGCTCCGTCAGTTAATGAAGTAATATTTCCGTTTGAGTAGCTGTAGGTTATAGTGTTGTCATATTCGTCTTTTTCCGAAAGCAGTTTACCGCCTGCAGAGGGAAGCTCATAAGTCTGTGTGTTGCCGTTATCTATAGTGATGTTTGATTCATTTACTTTAAGAGTGATTCCCAGACCATCTTCATCATACCATTCGTTATCCCCGGAGCTCTTTAAGTAATGATCTGTGCCGTCTGAATCCTGATAGATATAATCATATCCGGCACTCTGCATAGTTGAATCAGCTTCACGAACATACTGATTAAACGAGAACTGCCATCCAAAACCGCTCGGAGAACCATTGCCGAAAGCAGAATCATAGTTAATGCTGTTATATGTTGCAGACAGAGTAACAGGCATTCTTGAACCTGTACCTTCATACAAAGGCTGATTGATTACAAGATTTCCGAGATAATCGGAAACAGATGCCGTTGCGTTGTGACCGCAATCAACTGAGTGGTAGGAAAGAGAACTTTCTGTACCAGTGAAATCTTTATATATAACCGTTAAAATCGGTTTTGTTATATGTTCCTTAAAAACTACTTGTTTTGAGCTGGCTGTGTTATGGGCTTCAAGAACAAAACCCTTTGGATCGTCGGGGTTGTTGTACCACTCTTTATATATATTTGTGAGGTCAAAAGTAACGTCCTCGTTATCGGAATATGTAAGAGTATCGTAATCCTCAATATCTGAATAATAGGAAACAGTATTATTGTTGTAACTGTCGATTTTATGAGCGTTAATAACAATAGCGTTTTCTTCTTCATCTGAGAATAGGGTAGAGGAGTTATTAACTTCCAATGTGTATTTAGCGCTGATAATACGTTCGCCTTCTTCAAGAGATTGGAGCGAGGTTACTTTGCCGGCAAATAAATCGCTGTTGTTTACATAGTAAGGACCATGATTAATAAATGTTCCAGAATTATTAGCCTCGGAAAAAATAAAATGTGAAGATATAGCTGTTGTTGATATTTCAGGATCTATTTTAATTGGGAAGCTGCGGGCAGAGTTCTTAATAAAACTTGAATCAGCTGTCAGCTTTACTTCCAGCTTTCCCTTTTCATTCTTTTCAATATTGAGTTTAAGTTTATCGCTCAGTACTCCTTTTTCGTCTGTCATATATGGAGCTGTGATGGAATATACTTCATTTTCTTTATTGTCATACAATGTAATTGCGTAATCGTTGATCTGTTTAGCAATAAGATTACCGATATTATATTTAATGAAGAATTCGTTTTGTACTTCGGCGCTATTAAGGACTATGTTTTCCTTAACACCTTCTGATGTAACAAAATATTCGAGATTAACGTCTTTATATACGTTTTGATAAATAGTTTCCGATGTGTTTTTGTTTAGTGTTGTAAACTTGCTGTTGCCGCTTATGCTCTTTATGCTTGCAATCCTGGTTGCAACACAAGCTTCGATATCCTTGTATCCCCAGCTAATGGTATGATTATCAGCAGTTATGCTGATCATATCTTCGTTTTTTGCTTTGTCAGACAATGAGACCTTGATGTTGCTGCTCTTATTTTCAAGCTTATCATCAAGGGTGTTGTCATATTCTACCCAAGCATTGTTCTCTGCCTTGAAATGAATAGGCTGCTCATACTGAGCATACATCTTTGTTCCGTCATCGAGCAAGAATGTTTTTGAGGACTCGGTTCTTTCCTCCAGAAGCTCCTTAACAATATCGGCAGTTTCCTCGGCTTCGCCTTTTACACTGTCAAATAACGCATTTGTGGTTTCGTTGCCTTCATTTTCTGTTGCAAATGCCTCAATGCCAAATGAAGGCAGTAAGGTTAAGCATAGAATGATTGACAGTAATTTTTTTATCTTTTTCATTGTGATCTCCTTTTTAATCTCATTAAAAGTGTTATTGTTCGGATGAATAATTAGAAGAGTTTAATATGTATATAAATTAAATATATTTAATTAATCACAATGAATAAAACTATATATATCACTTAATATTATATACATATAGATAAACCTTGTCAATACAAATTCATTTTAATCACTTCCCCTCTCATAGTAGACTGCCTCAATTTTTATTCTATATGTTTATCTTGAAATTTGGTTATCGGGGGAGTGAAGGGAGACTTTTTCGTTGTGAATGGTAAAAGAGCCTAATTGATATGAGTTGATTATTTAATTTAAAAAATCATAAAGTTGTATCAAAAAGAAAAGATGACTCACAGTGGAGCCATCTTTTCTTATTTCTAAATGGATAAACATATTTGTATTGAAAAGGTATTATCTGTACACGAAATACTATATGTGCCATCATATTTTTTTATTGTTCGGTTTATTGAATATAGTCCAAATCCATGATTGTCAGAATCATTTTTGCTGGTTTCAATTGTATTATTATCTAAAACCAGCGGTTCATAAATAGGATTAGTGATTATAACATTCAATAAATGATTTTGCTGAGTAATAGTTACAGAAATAGTTTTATTTGTTTCGTTATAAATTTTTTCGCATGCTTCTATAGCGTTATCCAATGCATTCCCGAAGATTATACATAAATCCACATCATCAAGGGAGAGTGGATTGAATTTTCCGGAACATTTTATTGATGTGTTGTGCTTGTTTGCCTTTTGACTCTTATAATCTAATAATGCGTCAAATACAAAGCAGCCTGTATGATATCTCTCAAGCGAATTAACATATTCGTTTGAGCTTTTTATATATTGTTTGACATACTCAATATTGTCTTGCTCTAAATATGATTGAAGAACAATGAGTTGATTTTTATAATCATGCTTAAAGCGCCGAAGTTCTGAATAATTATCAAGAAGTTTCTTGTAATAGATTCTTTGAGTAATTATTTGTTCGTCCTCAAGCCTGTTTATTCTTTTGTAATAGTTCTTTGATATATTATTGGATACAAGTAACGGCATAAGAAAAGTTGCAACTATTAGCATAACACCAAATACAAAAATTAATAGATACCAAATATTAAAAGTGGTCCTATGTGGTATATAAGCTATTATTATTGCAGTAAAAGATAAACTATATAATAAAACAATAATGTAGATCTTTATTCCTTTGCCAGTGAATAATAAGAAATTGATTAGCTTTTCTGAAAATTGTTTTTAGGGTATAACAACTAAACATATAACAATAGCTAAATTAATAGATATATCTATTATACTGTCTAAAAGATCATTTTGAATGAAAAATTTTGTAATTAATGAAGTATACGAAGATAATGCAAAAGATATTGCTTGAAATAAAATAATAATATATATCTTTCTTTTCCATTTGATTGCATTAATAGTTAGTGAGAGTGCAACTAAGGAATATAAATATGTAACAATAGCAATAAGAAAAACAAATGAATACTTTTTAAAAGATGAATACAAACATAGTGAAATTAAGAGAACAAGAAAAGGCGTAAAAAGCAAAGCTTTTTTAAATGAAAGTTGACCGCCCAAATATTTTATTAAAACAATAGAGATGCTGATAATGGAAAAAAACAATTCAATTAATAATACAGTAAGATCAGTCATAGTTAAAATGCAACATCATTTAAATATATATTTATGGATTTTTGAAAATCTAAAATTTTATTTCTACTAATTCTAGCATACTCTCCATTAGTGAATCGGATATATTTTTTATTATATTTATCAATATAGGCAAAATTAACGACAAAAGACCTATGGGGTTTATAAAAACAGTTTTTTGGTAGCAAAGAAAAAGCAAAAGCCAATGTTTTAGGATAATGTAAAGTTCTTTCATTCATTCTTATAATAGAGTTTTTTCCATCTGCTTCTATATAAATTATTTCTTTAGTATCAATTTTAATAGTTTCTCCATTAAACGATAATGTAATTGGATAATAAAAATCAATTTTACGACGAAACGAATCTAACGCTTCTTTTAATTTCTCGTTATTAAGCGGCTTGATTAAAAACCTAAATGTATCATATTGAAACGTGTCATAAACGATTTCAGGATAACTGGTTAAAAATAAGATAGTGCAAAGACTGTTTTTGGTTCTTATTATTTGAGCAGTTTGTAGTCCGTTGATTCCAGGCATTTGATAGTCCAAAAATACAAGATCATATCTCGTACAATTATCAATCAATGAATTTCCGTCTAAATATATTTCTATAACTGAATCAATATTGTGAGAATTAAAGTAATTGTATAAATCTATTTTTAAGGATTCACAAAATACAGACTCGTCATCACAAATAGCAATTAACAAGTCAATCACCTCTTTTTCACTTCACTCCAATAAAGTTACGCTTCACTCCTCCGGTCAACACTTTGAAAGAAAATTGTTTTATTTTTTCTTTGAAGAGTGTTTTTTGGGGGGGGGGAGAACATGTTTGCACTTTCAAAATGGTTTCTTAAACTGTTTTTTTGATAACTATTCAATAAAGTTTTGATTTAAAAGATTAATCATTTCGAGCAGAGCTTTTATTTGATCTTCGTTCCAGCCTTTAGTTAATTCTCTTATGTCTAAATCATTAAGATATATATTAGTTTGGTTTGATTGTGTTGATAATAAAAGCTCAATACTGGTATTGATTGTGTTTGCGATTTCATCTAATCTTTTTAAAGACACATCAGTATGACCGCACTCAATTTGGCTGATATAGCTTACAGAGATTCCTAGTCTTTCAGCTACTTCTGCTTGAGTAAGGTTTGCTGTTTTTCTATAAAATTTTACTCTTCGACCGATTGCAACATAATCTACCAATTTAATCACCAATTAAATTATAACAGTTATAACTAAAATTAGAAGAAAGTCATAGGTTAAGATTGTTAACTAATAAATTAACCATCTAAATCTTTATTTTACACTGCTATTTATTATTTGTGGTAAACATATGAATAATACATTCGGAAGCTACATAATGGCTAAAAGATTATATCTTCATATTTCTGTTAGATCATTTTCTAAAAAGATAGGAATATCAGCTACATACCTATCAAAAATAGAAAATGGGATAAAGCCTGCTCCAAAAAATAATGTACTAGAAAAAATGGCAGATTTACTTATGATAGAAGGAACTGAAAAAGAACACTTATTTGATTTAGCAGCAAAAACAAGAGGAGATAAAGCTCTTGCAAAAGATTTAATTGAGTATATAAATGAAAATGAGATAATTCATAATACAATAAGAATTTCAAAAAGGCTGAATGTAGATCCCATTGAATGGGAAGAAATATATAAACTATTTATTGATAAATACCTTTAGAATCCAAGTTTATAACTTGGATTTTATTTTGAACAAAGTGTGTACTAAAAAGTACACAGGAATAGGGGTGTAATTATATTGAAAAAAGGGAAAGACAGCACTTTACATAGTTTTGATATTAGATGTCCAAATTGCAATCGAAAGCTAATGGTATTAAATTTATCAAATCATATAGTTCCAAATGTGATTTCTTTAGGAAAAAGAGATTTGGGAACACATAATACAGAAACGAGATGTTATATATGTAAATCGTTTGTTGCAGTAGATATAAAATAAAAACTTAGTACGAGCCTACAGCCGGAAACGCTGATTTAGTCAGTAGGATCGAGCTTACGAAACGCCGACAAGTTTATAGCTTTTAACGCTATATTCTGTTGGCTTATTTTTTGCCCTTCTGCGTTAATAGCGGAAAGGGTAAAATGCTTTGTAGGAACAAAAGTCCTCCAAAACAAATTGAAACAACTAATCAATTTGAATTTGGAGGATAAAATGATTAAAATTAATAAAAACGATATACATATTACGGTGATTGATTTAACAGAGGAATATAAAAATCATGATATACCCGTTAGATGGGCGATAGTCTCAAATTTATCTGAGAAAGAAATAAAGAATATTTTTAGAGATGAAATAGAATCATACTGCCCTTTTATTATTCTTAACAATGAAATGGGAGATGCTATTATTTCGTATCATAAGAATAACGAAAAGTTTAGATGGAGATATTTAGAAAGGGAGACTATCGGTTTATCTGAAGATATTATTTCAGCATATGTAGACAATTCATGTTGCGAAAATAGCTGTGATAATACCATGTTAAGAATCATAAATAAAGAAATTTTGAATAAAGCGCTTAAATCATTAACAAAAAAGCAGCGAAAGCGTATTATTCTTCATTATTCCGGTATGACTGAAAGGGAAATTGCAAAAATTGAAAAGGTTGATCAAAAAACTATTCATGAATCAATTGATAAAGCCGAAAAACATTTGAAGAATGTTAAGCTAAAAAATTAAATTAATAGTTTATGTAAAAGTATTACGGGGTTAGAATTATTCTAACCTCGTTTTTATATCCAGCTTAGTATAATCCAATGTCAATTTTATTTCTTGGATGTTTAGTGTATAAAATGGATTTCTGCTTATTGATGCTTGTGTGAGTGTAAATCTGTGTTGTAGTAATTGAGCTGTGCCCAAGCATTTGTTGGATATATCTGATATCTACATCTTCCTCTAGAAGCAGTGTAGCAAATGAATGGCGGAACATATGGGGAGTGATATGCTGGTTAATATTTGCTTTATGCGCGTAATCATTTATCATATATCTGACTGATTGCTCAGAGAGACGATTGCCCAATCTATTCTTAAAAACATAATCCTCATTCGAA
>JBGULZ010000394.1:0-4534 GCA_045116595.1 Ruminococcus sp.
CTACAGCAACCCGAAACTTAATATGATCGCTCAACTCGGAACCCAGACCGGTGACGAAACAAACCGACGTTTTCTGTGCTACGGAACCAAGGATTCCAAAACTAATCTTTATGTTGTAGACGTCAATGAAAAAGACGATCAGGCTCAAGTAACAAAGGTCTCCTACTTAGATATATCCGCGTATGTTCCGGCTTCATCTGCGATTGATACTGCGAATAATATTTCGGATAAGACAGCGGAACTGAAAAAGCAGAATGATTCAAAAGAGCAACAGTCCGTTAATACCGATAATTCCACTAAATCTCCGAAAACCGGTTATAACGGTTTAAATCTTATACTGATATTCTTCGTTATTGTCGGTATCGTAGGTGTATGTGTAACAGTAAAGCAATTTGCGAAGAAAAAGCACTAAAAACGAACAGACAGTAAAACCGATATATTGACCTGCAGCATAACACATTACTTCACAATCGGCGTGAGTTATTCGCTCACGCCGATATTATTTTAAATATAAAAAAAGAGCTGAGAGCGATAAACTCTCAACTCTTAACTCATAACTCTTAACTAAAAAACTCTTAACTAAAAAATATTTATTTTTTTCTCACAAACAGTATTCCCAGCGTATAGGGACCGCAATGGCTTGTGATGGTACAGCCCGCGGTGGTTTCCAAGATCTCGTCAAAGCCGGGGCTTATCCGGTTGATCTTATTCCTTACGTCCTCTACGATCTGCTTGCTGCATTTTGTGTGGGTGATAAAGATACGGTGCTTGTCGATGTCGTCCCTGTCAACAAGTCTGTCGGTGACGTAGTTGAGGATTACTCTGTCGATCAGTCCGCGATACTTTTTTGCTGACTGCATTTTGCCGTCGATGACCTCGATGCAGGGCTTGAGCTTCAAGAGGTTCGCGCCGAGAGCCGCGACAGACGAGCATCTGCCGCCCTTGTGGAGGTAGTCGATGCTGTCAACAACAAAGCTCGCCTCTACCCTGCCGGTAAGCTCGAAGCACTCCTTTTGAATCTCGTCAGCGGAAGCTCCGTTTTGAGCCATCTCGCAGCCGTGGAGAACAACGAGTCCGGAACCGGTCGAGAGGTTGCGGGTATCTACCACCTTAACATTGCCGACCTCCTCGGCAGCCATACACGCAGTGGCGTATGAGCTCGAGAAATCTGCGCTGATGCTGAAGTGAACGACTTCGTAACCGTCCTTGGTGTATTTTTCAAACAAATCCGTCATATCGCCGAGGTTAGGCGCAGAGGTTTTGGGAAGGATACCGGTCTTGTCTACAAAAGCGTAGATATCCTCGGGGGTAGCCTCTACCCCGTCCTTCAAAACATCGTCGCCCATTCCGACATAGAGCGGAAGGATGTCTATATCATATTTTTCAATAAGCTCGGGAGAAAGATCGCAGGTGCTGTCTGATGTGATTTTTATTTTCATAATAATACCTCAAATCAAAAATATCTGTAATTTTTTCCTGTGACTTTAGTATAGCATTATATTATTGATATTGCAACAAGTTTTTTCAACAAAAAACAAGAAAGTAAAATTGAATCAAGGCGAACCAGATACAACGTCACGTTGCCGGATATGGATGCAAAGTCACGCTGGAACGCCTGACCCGCCGTTGCAGAAACGCAGCCGCTAACGCAAAGCTGTCCAAAGGCGGACTGTGGTGTCGTCACCACGACAGCAAAAGAGGCTGCAAAGGCAGCCTCTTTCGCGATTGTGTGTTTTATGAAAATGAATGCTTCAAAAATGAATCATATCATTTTACCGTTTTATAATGAACACAGAAAAAGTATGTTCTTCTCCGTTCATTTGAATATATTATACAATTAAATGACCTTGTTTTCAAGGGCTAAACCGTGATTTTGTCCTAACTAAACAGGCAAAATGACAAGTTGCACAAAATTTTTAACAAAGATTTGTGCATTATTTTTTGAGAAAATAAAAATACTTGGTTTTTTCGTTTAACCCTTTTTTAGCAATTTAGCAAATGATACAAAAATATCATTTACATTTTAGCACATTTTTATTCCTTAAAAGAAATTTATTCCCTTATTTTACAATAAAAAAGCCCAAAAACCGCATAAATACTGGATTTTAATAAATCACTCCGCATTGTCCGTACAATGACACAATGGTGGTAATCTATACACGAATTCGAACATCTGTTTGATTTTGTTCGAAAAATCGGTTATAATAGAATTACAGCAAAGGCTGCGGCGGACCCGCCCCACTCCGTCTGTTCGAATATATACCCTGTTTGGAATTTGAAAGAAGGATGATAAATGAACTACCTTGAATGGTCAAATGAATATACCGAAACCGCCGAAAAGTTGAACGAGGTCATCATCAGGCTGAAAAACCAGAGAAAAAAGTCGGGCCCTTCAAAAAAGAAAGAGCTCGACCAAAAAATCAGCCAATACCGCATTTGCTACGGCGAATGTATGCAGACCGCGGCTCTGCTCAGAGAAAGGCATCGCGGGGTGGCGTAATGAGGACACGGCTCGTTCATTTTAAGGAGGATAACATAGATATACTTTCAAACCTTCACGGCGAGTACTGCGAAGGCGGGTATCAAGCCCGGGTCGAGCGGCTAAAGCGCGTTTTGAGCAAATCGCTCACCGGCGTGCTGACCGACACTCAGCGCTACTGCATCACGGAGTTTTATATCAACCGCAAAAAGCAAAAGGATATCGCCAAGGATTTAGGAGTCGCGCCGTCAACGGTGTGCAGGCATATCAACAGAGGTTTAAAAAAGTTAAGGAGCATCGCGTCCTATTACAGCTGAATACATAAGCAAAGCGCGTCCGGCTAAAAACCGGGCGCGCTTAAATATTACTGTTAATTACTCAAAATCCGTCTATCATTTCAGCCGCGCCCGTTGCCACGGGAGGGCAATTCGCGCCGCAAAAGTATCGCTTGCGGATCAAGCAATATTTACGCGCTAAAACTCATCTATCATCTCAGCCGCGCCCGTTGCCACGGGAGGGCAATTCGCGCCGCAAAAGTATCGCTTGCGGATCAAGCAATATTCACGCGCTAAAACTCATCTATCATCTCAGCGGCATACTTTTGGATAAGCGTGGCGTCGGAGACTGAGATTATTCCGTCGCGGTTGGTGTCGGCTGCGGTTTGCGCGTCGGCGGAAAGCTCTGTGAGCAGAGCAACATACTGCTGAACGAGGGTTGCGTCGGCTACGGTGATATGGCAGTCAAAATCCACATCTCCCAAATCTCTGCCGCGAACCTTTTTGAATACAGCCAATGACGGCAAGACCTTGCCCTGCGGGTCAAAGAACGCCTGGTTATCTACCGCCGAGCCGCCGTAGTAGACTCCCGCGTCGTCGGGATCATATTCAGCCGCGTAGCTCGAAGCCCAGCCCGAGCCGTACTGCTCCCATAAAAGCTTGTTTTTCGCGACTCTTTCTTCATACGCGGAGCCGCCGAGCCTGCGCGTATCGCCGACCGTGATCCACGCGCCTTCCCAGTAGAAAACGCCCAGACCCTTGCCGTTACTTACATTATTCACCGCGTTCATAACGGCGCGGACTTCCTCAGCCTGACCCTGCGGGGTGAACTCCCAGAGCAGGTTTTCGCCGGTGTTGTTGTTCCACTGGCTGACGGTGTTGTCGTGACCGTCGGTGTCGCGGAGATCATAAGCGTATGAGGTCTCGGCGACCATCGTGTACTTATTATATGTAGTCGCGACGTAATCGAGCACGTTTGTAAGATTCGATAGACTGCCGTGCCAGTAGGGATAGTACGAAACCGCGAAAACATTGTAGTCGACCTGATACTCGTTGAGGTAGTCGGCAAACCACTTCATAGCGTTTTTGTTCTCGGGATTTGTAAAGTGCAAGGCGACGAGCGCGCTCCTGCTGAACTGACGGACTGCAGATGAACCCGACTTAAAAATTCGTGCCATATTGGCGTTGCCCGTCTCCCCTGCTATTCCTGTTGTGGTCTCGTTGCCGATCTGAACCATACCGACCTTGCCGCCGGCGTTTCTTATTTCTACTAAAGAATTATAAGTGAAGTCGTAGACCGCCTGCTCCTTTTGCTCGAGGGTCATATTCGCCCAAGCCTTCGGAGCCTTTTGCTTTGCGGGGTCAGCCCAAAAGTCGGAGTAGTGAAAATCCACAAGGAGCTTCATACCGTACTTCGCGGCGCGCCTGCCGATCTCGCAAGCCTTAACAAGGTCGCTGTTACCGCCGCCGTAGCCGTTGCCGTTGCTGTCGTACGGGTCGTTCCATACGCGGACGCGGATATAGTTCACGCCGTTTTCGGACAGGATCTTGAACAGATCCTCGACCTCGTAATTTTCGTTTTTGAATGTAACACCCGACTGCTCGAGCGAGATAACGGACGACACGTCCATTCCGCGGATAAAATCGGGGTTTTTGAAGTCGATCTTTTCGATATCGACGCCGTCATCCTGCACGTTCGCCGACGCCGTGAGCGGCACGGAAGCGATGAGCAAAACAGCTATAAAAACGCATAAAAACCTCTTGAACATAGGCGCACCTT
>JBGULZ010000395.1:0-6608 GCA_045116595.1 Ruminococcus sp.
TGCGGAAATGTTTTTCCGTGAGGCTAATTCGGGAGACAGGATCACAGGCAAAGAGACAGATCCGGATTATACAAACAATCCCGAGAAGAAGGGGCATTATATTTACAAAGATTTCGAGCTCAAGGGCACTTCGGGCAACACACCCGTATATATCAAGAGCTATGAGATAAAAATTGAAGAGGCGGATAATGCCCATAATCCCGAAGTCAATGCAGTCTATCATGACCAGCTTACGGTAAGCGATAGTGATAATGATGGCAAGCTTGACACTCAAACTATCCCCCACAGCACATGTCCTATCCGAATGGCGTTTATTGCAGACAGCGGAACACCGCCGGTTGTTATCGACCCGTCCGCACAGGTTATTGACTATGTAGACAACTCGCCGGGTGCGGTAGAAAGAATCGATGAAAACGGCGTGCCTGTATTACGTAATACTTATCCCGGAAACAACTGGAACTCGTTCCAGTCATATTATTACGGAAACACACCGCTGTTTGTTATTCCCGGCGGTGAAACCCTGAATGTTACTCTTGTGATTTGGCTTGAGGGCACATTGCCTGAGTGCGATAAATACATCGGCAAAAAAATCTCTGTTGATATTGATATCGAGAGTAACTTTGTCGATATGGACACCATTACATTCTATGATGATTCTCAGCCGGATAAAAGCGGCGGTCAGGCTCACTGGGTAAGTAATGATAATCCTATTATTGCCTGTTCGTATGAGGATCCGTTCTCCGATGAAGATATTAAGCGTTGGAAGACGGTTATTATGACAAAAACCGCTGATTATACTTGGACGGCAAAGATCCCGAAGAAAGCCGTCTCCAATATATCCTTCTACCGACTGTCAAGAGCAAATGATTCATTCCAGTCGACCATATATAACGCATGGCATACTACGGAAAGTATCTCTACTTGGATAACCGCGTCGAATATTCCGAACGATTGGTACACAAGCGGTCATCAGGATTTACAGACGACACGTCAATTCCCTGACAACAGTACGAACACATCTACCAACGCTTTGGTTTACACTGCTGTTCACGGTAATGGCTACGAAGTCACATCAGATACAGCAAAACGTCTCGCTCCCTGCGTCGGTTATTGGAACTATACCGGCGGCTCGGGCGGCGGCGACTCCGGCGGCGGACAGCAAGGCGGCGGTGGCGGAGGCAGCTCTTCGTCAACATACAGTGTGGCTGTAGTTGTCGACGCTAAGTCGTGGGTAGAAAGTAACGTCAACGGCGGTTCGGTACTGCACTTCACAACGTCGTCCGGCGGAGATTACTACTATTCCGGTCATTCAGGCACTCATTTTGAGCAGACATTTACGCTTAATAACGGTGACGAGATCACCGGCTTCTACTTACTGCATACCGGTGGAAGTAAAACTAATTTAACAGTTAATTCAATATTTACAGTATCGCGCAATGTTAATGTGGTTTATACACAACAGAACAATGATACGCTCACACCTAATTTAACATCTTAACGCTTACAGAAAAAAGGAGGTGTTACAATTGAATAGTTTATTTTACAAGCTGAAATCTGCGGTCACACGCGGCAGCAAGAAGAAAAGGATGCTGCTTTCAATTGTAATCCTCGCTGAAGTAATCGTGCTTTTGGTTGTTGCTACATATGCTTGGGTAGAGACTGTATCATCAATCAAAATCACAAACGAAACGAATACTAAAGGCGAAATTGATACCTACGTTTTCACCGAAGCTATGATTGGAGCCGAACAGGGTACGATAGATATCGCCAAGTATTTTAAGCAGTCAGGTGATATGCACCTTGCTCCCGCTTCAAGCGCCGACGGAAGAACATTGTACTTTCCGAAGGCAAATATAAGCTCGAATTTTACTTACAGAAAAGGCAATGTAAGCGATAAAAATACCGCTTATATGAGCGTTTCCTTCAAGATCAGGACTGACACAAACGCAGATTTCTTCTTTGAGCAGGAGCCTACTTTTTCCGCACTCGGCGATGATATTCGTGTTTCTGTTACCTCGCAATCCGAAGGAAGCACCTCTGCTCCGGTTACTACGATTTATTCAAACAACGAAAGTACAACAGCGGTAGTAAACAGTACTTCAGGCGCTACAGGGGCAACGACTGTTGAAAAATATGCAGACCATACCAAGGGAAAAAGTTCGACCGCGCGCTTGTTCGCGGTAGGTGCGAACGAAACAAAGATCGTCACGATCAATATTTGGTTGCAGAAGAAAACAGGAGATGTTAATACCGACCTCACAGAAAATATGTCACAGGCGGTAACGATCACTAATTTTGGTATTACCTCCTCATTGACCCCGCGTCATGTTACGTTGCTTCCGACTCCCACATGGGATAACAGCAGGGCGACCTTCTATGCGTGGTGTTTTGATGCAAGAAACGGCGACGGCAGTCGCCTGTATAAGCTTACGCTTGACGAGAACGAACATTATTCCTTTAATTATAACGGCACCTATCAGAAAACGACATTTGTTCGCGCTGTGCCGGATTGTACAGTTCAGCCGGGTCAATACTCTTCATGGCCGTTTTCTAACAATACTGCGTCTGGTACTGACGGATATTGGAATCAGACGGTAGATACCACTATTCCCAATGACCCTGTTGATCCGACATATATTATTGAAACACTGAACAGTGGTTCAAATTCGAAGAGTACCGGTAGCTGGCATGATCCTGCAATCATTAAGGTTGCTTACACCACAGATCAAACCGATACATGGGGCACAATGTCTGCAACCTCATATGTTGGGACTACAACTTCTACCCATATAATAGAGCAGACGAATAGCGACAGTAACAAGCATCAAAATACTGTCCACGCATGGCCGGGCAAGAAGATACATCTTGTTGCTACAGCTGCGAGTGCAAACTATGCCTTTGAGGGATGGTATAATAATAAGGCAGGAACAGGCACGGCGTTGTCAACGAGTGCCACTTTCACCACAGACGCGCCATCAACTGCAACGGAGATCACATATTACGCTAAATTCAAAGAGGTTCGAACGCTTACCATTTATCGAACGGTAGATGGCAGCACATCTTCTACAGCGGCGGCAGGTACTATTACAATAAACGGTTCTACTACCGCTAATACTGCCACGTCCAAAGAAGTAACTGTTGATTTGGGAAGTTCGGTAACATTCTCGGCAACTGCGGCAGCAGGTTATAAATTTGATGGTTTCTTCACTAATGCAACGGGCACGACTACAGTTGAGTCACCGCTTACAATCGATAATAATACAACTTATTACGCCCGTTTCTCGGCTAAGAGTTATAATATAAAAACCAGACCGTATTATACGAATAATGTCGGCGGGACATCCTATGATCTCGGCAACACAGGCGGTACTGTAAAGACCGGCGATGCTACTGCAACTTCCGGCAGCACAACAATTTCATCGGAGAGCGTTAAGTTTAATTCATCGGTTACCTTGAAGGCAACTCCTTTAAGCGGATATGTTTTTGTGGGTTGGTATACAGCAGGTCCGTCAGGCGGCACACTGCTCAGTTCCAACGCAGAGTATACCTATACCTTGGATTCTGCTGATACCTTGGATGCTAATGATGGGGCTACAGTTTATGGTAGATTTATGAAGACGCACACTACATCTATTTATGTAACGCCGCGTGTTAATTGGGGAAATAATTACTATATCAGGCTGTATCAAGGATCAGGTAATAATGTCATAGATAGTAATAATGGATTCGTTCAGGCTACATATGACAGCAATACAGGATATTATAAAGCAAACTTCACTACAACAAAAACCGGAACATTCTATGCGATCCTTGCTAAGGATACCAACCACACTGATAAGGTTCCCTCATCTGATGGATATCAAGGTACTTTAGGTACCAACTATCGGTTCAAGAAAGATACAGAGGGCTTAGCTGTTTATAACAATGATCGTTGTATTTGGTTTATAGACGGAACAGATTCACAGTGGATTGTTTCTGATTGTAATGACACCGGCAATGGCGGTACATTGATTCGGTCTTATTACTCTTCGCTTACGACTATGACTAAAATCAACACGAATTGTTGGATTTATGAGTATTCCGGTCTGACAAATGGAAGTAATATTTATTTCAACCAGAACTATAAAAACAATGATACTTATGAAAAGAACCATTGGAAAGCAACTGTGACGTCCGGTAAGAATCAATATACTGCAACCGGTGGCGCTGGACATGATAATTACGGTGCAGGTTCTTGGACTAATTAGCTCAAAATATAATTAGGAGGTGAAACCATGAAAAAGTCAAAGATAATTCTTGCAATAGCTCTCGCGATAGCGATCGTAGTAACTTGCGTTAGCGTTCCGACCTTTTCGTGGTTCACCCGTCCTTACCGGGACTCAGTTTTGTCCGGCGAGAAGATGATGCTCGAAAATAAAAACACCTATACGGCGTATAACGGTAAGAATGTTACTATTGCAACTAAAAGTTCAGACACAGGCGTTACAAGCCCGGATTCATACACAACCGTTTGTACGGACTCCGCAAGCTTAAGCGGTTCCGGAATCAGCACATATCACAGAAAATATTTTTGCACTACTATTACGAACAGTTCCGAAACGGATCAAAACGTTTCACTTTACGCGAGGACGCTGTCTATTCCCACATCAAATAACGGCACTCTCGCTCTCGGAGTGAACAGTCCGACCCGTAACTATCGCGATTATTCCGCTTTGGCGACTCCAACAACTTATTCTAGTCAAGATTCAATGCGTATCTATTTTCGAAAACCCAAAATTGCTCCTGACGGATGGGCTGGCACAGAGTTTTATATATGTTGGGGTGATAATCTTGACTCTGTAGGTTCTAACGGTACTTATTATAAGATGACTTACTGTGGCGAGAAAGATAATTATTATAACTATTATGCTGATATCCCAATGACAGCTAAACAAGCATTCTTTGCTTGTGAGAACTGGGGTGAAGGTAAAAAAGTAAACGATTATACTTCTGATAACTGGAAAAAGCGTACCCAGACTATGACGAATCTATATAGTGATGGTCAAACTCAATTGCAGAGTGTGGCTTATAAGCTTACAAGCACAGTTTCCGGCGGTAATACACAGATTGGTAATCACGACAATGTCCAAGGCGCTTGTATCAACCATTATTATAATACTATTTTTGTAGCAACCGGTAATACCTTTAATGCTGCTTTGAGCAATACGACAAATATTCCTACAAGATCCGGATATTCTGCGAACTATATCGGTACTTTGAAGTATTATTCAGGGAATGAAGGTGTATTTACGGTCAATGAAACGACAGGGGTGATTACTCCTGTAGCCGCTGGTGAAGCGAAGTTGTATACTAAGGCTATCGGTAATTCTTTTTCTGATTCACAGCAGGTTGAAACGACTGTAAAGGTTACCGCTGCGGCTAACTATGTTTTCAACGACGTGCCTATTGTTAGAAATGTTTTGGTTGAAGGACATGAACAAAACGAAGAACCTAAAGAAGTCAAGGTTTACTGGTACGTTATGAATAACTCTACTACAAATGCACTTTCTTATACGATCGATCAGGTTTATGTAGGCTTGTAAAACAAAAATAAAAACCAAATCTAAAAAAGGGTTGTTTTTACAGCCCTTTTTTTGTTATAATATAGTTGTAAAAATTCTATGGAGATATATATAATGAGTTTGACTGAAAAACTAATCTCAAAACTTCCTGAAAAACATTCCCGGCGCGCAAGCAAAACTTATCGCGTGATCAAGGGGATCATAAACGCTATTTGCTGGATAGTCATTATTGCATTAGCAATAGCGATGATCACGTTTTTGATTTCAAGGATAAACGGCGGGACCCCTTCGGTTTTCGGTTACACCTTTCACAGGATATCCTCGGGTAGTATGGAGCCCGCGTTGATGGTGGAGGATGTTATCCTCGATAAAGAGGTCAAAGACGTAAACGAGATAAAAAAAGGCGATATAATCACGTTTCAGGGAGGAGCTCAATACGACAATAACCTGGTAACGCATAGGGTGGTTCGCGCGCCGTATACAGAAAACGGGATCGTTAAGCTTCAAACAAAGGGCGATGCAAATGATGTCGAAGATCCACCCATAACTGCCGGGGATGTTAGGTCGAAATTTATTACCAAAATAAATATCCTCGCAAAACTGTACTCATTTTTCCTGTCTCCATGGGGTCTGATTACTTTTATCGCTGTTTTACTAATAATTTTCTTTGACGAGATAATCAATATCGTAAAGGTTGTGTCCGGATATTATGACGATGAGGATAATGAGAACATCTCAGAAATAATCGAACGTATTCAAAAAGAGGATAAAAAAGATAGCAATAAAGATGACAAATAATAGTTTTTATGATAAGGTTTACGAAGCGGTTATGAGGATCCCGCGCGGAAAGGTCGCGACCTACGGTCAGGTTGCCGCCGCGGCGGGCAGCGGAGGCGCCGCGAGAGCTGTCGGCAACGCGCTGCACAAAAATCCCGCGTTCGGCGTTATTCCATGCCACAGGGTAGTTAATGCAAAAGGCGAACTTGCCGAGGCGTTTGTTTTCGGCGGAGCTAACGTCCAAAAAGATTTGCTCGGCGAAGAAGGCGT
>JBGULZ010000396.1:0-12470 GCA_045116595.1 Ruminococcus sp.
AGATCCCCATCCTGACAATGGAGCCGGGCGAGATCTGTAACTATCTGCATTACGGTACGAGGACAACTAATTCCGCCGTCGATAACACATATATCCTTTTTACAAAGGTCAAAAACCTGACTGTTGAGCTCGCGGAGATCGAAAACAGCGTTTACCGCCTTGCGGTTTCTATCAAGAAAACGCAAAAGCGCGCTAACGCTCTAAAGAACATTATGATCCCCAAATTTGAGGAGACCGTAAAGTTTATCACCGACGCTCTTGAGGAAAAGGATAGAGAAGAATTCAGCCGCTTAAAGGTCATCAAGCGCAAAAAGCTAAAAGAAAGCGCGTGAGCAAAATAAAAATCAGCCGCAGCATCAAAACGATGCTGCGGCTTTTTACAGTTAAAATTTTATATCCGGCATTTGATCGGGTGTGGAAGGCTCCAAAACGAATTTGTTCTGAATGAATCCGGGGATCATATGTACCTTCAAATACCCGGTCGGGAACTGAGGCGCGAGCCTGACGAGCACATCGGTGCATTTGCGGTTCATTCCGACAGCTATATGGACATTGTATTCGCCAAACGGCAGAGAATACGCTACGGTTTCTCTGTTTCCGATATATCCGAATCTTTCACCGTTGATATAAACGCCGAATCCTCCCGCTGCGCCAAAGAAATTACCCATACGGTAAATCCTCAGCTCACCCTGCTGCGGCGCGAGCTGAGCTCCGCACTTGCACATTACCGGACCGTTGATATCTGTTATCGCCCCGCAGTTTGTGCATTTTACTCTGAATCTGCCTTTCATAAAAATAGCTCCTTTCGGTTATATATTGCTATAATTATAACTTAAAATAATAAAAAAGTAAATATATAAGTTTCTCTATTCTGTTACAATCTTATAATAAATCTTGACTTTGCCGTATAAAGTATTATAATAGGAATAAATTTTAGGGGAAAATGAGGAGTTCGGGCGGCTGTGTTCGCCCGATTTTATTATTCAGATACAAGGTAGTTTTATGGAGCAAAATGATATAAAAAGCAACTTTTCTTTTATGAACGAAATGCAGCAGCAGGCTGTGTTCACAACAGAAGGTCCTCTGCTCATCCTCGCGGGAGCGGGCTCGGGCAAAACCACGGTCCTTGTTAACAGGATCGCGTATATTCTGCAGTCGGGCTTGTGCAACCCTTGGAACATCCTCGCCATCACCTTTACAAACAAGGCTGCGGGCGAGCTTAAAGAGAGGATCTGCGCGGCTGTTCCCGACGGCGGAATGGACATATGGGCGGCGACCTTTCACTCGACCTGCGCGCGTATTCTGCGCCGCTACGGTGACAGGATAGGCTATACGAGCCACTTTACCGTATACGCGACAGACGACCAGAAAAGACTTATAAAGGATATATCAAAGCAGCTCGGGATAGACGAAAAGCGCACTCCCGCAAAGGCTGTTATGAGCGAGATATCCAAAGCAAAGGATAAAATGCAGACGCCGCAGGATATGCTCAAGCAGGCTGAGTTTGACTCGCGCAAGGTTGAGATAGCAAAGATCTATGAAGTTTATCAGACAAGACTCAAAACCGCCGACGCGATGGATTTTGATGATTTGCTCTGCAACGCGGTCGTCCTGTTTGAACAGCATCCCGAAATTTTGGAATTTTATCAAAGACAGTTCAAGTACATAATGGTAGACGAGTACCAGGATACTAACAAGGTTCAGTATAAATTCGTTTCTATGCTCGCGCAAATGCACGGCAACATCTGCGTTGTCGGCGATGATGACCAGAGTATTTATAAGTTCAGAGGCGCTACTATCGAAAATATTTTGTCCTTTGAAAACACCTTTAAGGGCGCGAAGGTCATCAGGCTCGAGCAGAACTACCGCAGTACATCTACTATCCTTGACGCCGCCAACGAGGTAATCTCAAACAATGTCGAGCGAAAAGGAAAGACCCTTTGGACACAGAATTCCAAGGGTGAAAAGATCGAGCTTCACACCTGCGACAGCGAGCGTGACGAGGCTATGTTCGTTGCAAAGACTATCACGGACGGAGTTGCGGATGGAAGAAAATACAGCGACTACGCTGTTCTTTACCGCACGAACGCGCAGTCGAACGCCATTGAGCAGGCGCTGTCGCGCAGCGGTATCCCGCACAGGATAATCGGCGGTCACCGCTTTTACGACAGAGAAGAGATCCGCGATATGGTGGCTTATCTTCAGGTCGTAAACAACCCTCACGATGACGTAAGGCTTTCGAGGATAATCAATGTTCCCAAGCGCGGGATAGGGGCGAGGACCGTCACCGTAGCCGCGGAGATCGCTTCAGGTCTCGGCGAGAGCATTTATTCCGTTATAAAAGAGGCGGACTCATATCCCCAGTTATCAAGAGCCGCGTCAAAGCTCAGGGAATTCGTTGAGCTGATCGACGGCTTTATAGAGGCGGAGGAAAGCGGAGATTACTCGCTTGCCGAGCTGTATAATTTGATAATTGAGCACACCAATTATGAAAATTACTTAAAGACCGAAAAGGAAAACCCAGAGGTCAGGATAGAAAATATAGAGGAGCTTTCTTCAAATATCATCAAATTTGAGGAAGATTACGGCGACGAGGCTGATCTGTCAAACTTTTTGGAAGAGATATCGCTGTTGTCCGATATTGATAATTACGATTCGGAGTCCGATACCTGCGTAATGATGACGCTTCACAGCGCAAAGGGACTTGAATTCCCCGTTGTGTTCATCACGGGTATGGAGGAGGGCTTGTTCCCCTCGATCGCCTGTATGATGAATCCCGAGGAGATAGGCGAGGAGAGACGTCTTGCGTATGTCGGAATAACTCGCGCAAAAGAAAAGCTTTATCTTACAAAGACAAAGTCGAGAATGTTGTTCGGCTCGACCTCGTTCAACAAGGAATCCCGGTTTGTTACCGAGATCCCGGACAAGCTTCTTGAAAAAACAGGGGAGAGCCGTATGTTCCAAGGCGGTACCGCATCTTCAAATACCATAGGTATTGGCGCAAAGGGAAAATCCGCTTACACCCTCTCAAAGCCCTCGTTCTATCAAAAGCCTGCGGTAAAATCCGGCGTGACTTATTCGGTCGGAGATACCGTGCTTCATAAGATTTTTGGCAAGGGTATGATCGTTTCTGCCGAAAAAATGGGAAACGATACCTTGCTTGAGATAGCCTTCGACAAGGCGGGAACTAAAAAACTTATGGCTAATTTCTGCAAGATGGAAAAGCTGTAATTATCTGCAATTCTAATATTGCGCACAGAGGTGATTTGTTTTGTTAAAACCGATCAGTATAATACTTTGCCTGCTCGTTGCCGCGTCCGTGGTCTTGTGCGGATGTCAAACAGAACCCGAGCAGTCGTCGGAAACAGAGCCGGCTACTCAAAAGGCAACAGTCGCGCCGACTACGGCTGTTCCCACAACGGCTCCGCCCGCGACGGTCGACTCCGCTGTCAAGAGCGTGAGATACGACTATGTTGCAATAAAGAAAAAATCGGGCGAGATCATTTCACAATTCGACAAGATAGTCGGGAACAACAAGTTCAGCGGGTCGGTCTATATGAAGCTCGGCAATGATTTTGAGTACATCAGCTCAACGGGTCCGGCTAACAGCGAAAAGCATATTGATAACTCGATAAACACCAAGTTCTATGCGGGAGACGCTACAAAGCAGTTTACCGCGGCGGCGGTAATGCTTTTGTCCGAGAAGAAAAAGCTGAGCCTCGACGATACACTCGACAAGTATTTCCCCGATTATTCGGCAGGTTCAAAGATAACCGTCAAGAATCTTCTCAGTATGAGCTCGGGTATAAAAAATTATGTTTGTCACAATGATATCACGATCCCGACAAACTACCTTGTTAGCGAATTGAACGAAAAGATAAAAGAGGATAATTCTCCTGAAGAAAATAAAAAGATTATCCTTAACTGGATATTATCTCAAAAACCCGCTTTTGCCGCGGGCACAAAGTTTGAAGCCTCAGAGAGCAACTACTTCCTGCTCGGCGAAATCATAGGGAAGGCGAGCGGAGAAGCTTACGAGAGCTTTTTGGAGAAAAATATACTAAAGCCGCTCGGTATGGGCAGCACAGGCTTTGAGCCCGATAATAAGATCGCGCTGCCTTACGAGAAACAAGTTGTATCGCAGAGCCTGAACTACAAGGGTGTGGGATATTCCGCTTTCGGAATGATATCAAGCGTTTCCGATTTGTTAAAATGGACGGACGGCTTGCTCAACGGACGGGTTTTATCTCCGCAGTCGTTTAATATGATGTTCTCAAATCAAATCAAATCCGATAAAGACAACAAGACCTCTTACGGCTTTGGAGTAAAGCTCGACGGAAAGACCGCTTCTTCATCCGGAAGATACGACGCCTACGGCTCGCTGCTCATATACAACACAGACAAGTCCGAGATATTTATCGCTCTTACAAACAATACCGCGTCCGACTGCAAGGCGGTCAATGACAATCAAAAAAAAGTTCTTCAAAAATACGCGGTATAATCACCAAAAAACAACACCTCCATAAAATGTATTGTACAGTGTTGCAAAGCCTGTAAATACTTATTATGGAGGTATTTTTTATGTCGGAAGTATCAGAAGCTATGGAAACACAGCCGAATGATTATCAAAACGATGTAAATCAGGACGCGCCGGATTTTGAGCCGGTATGCGTCGATGTTGACCGGATCTACGACAGCTGCGGCGCAAAAGATTGTTTGAGGGATCTTACGGTGTTTTTTACAGCCGAAGATCAGGAGCTTGTAGAATCAGCCACCGCCGCGAGGATAACAAAGGCGAGCGTGCTCACCTCTACCGTAAATGTCGACAGCGTGGCGTTCCACAGGGGTTATTACTCTGTTGACGCGGTTTTCTATTTTGCGGTATTCGTTGAGCTATACACATCCTCAAAAAGCTTACCGACCACGGTCACGGGACTGGCGGTCTATTCAAAGCGCGCCGTGCTGTATGGCAGTGACGCGAATGTCAAGAGCTTTACAAGCGAGGATGAAGCATTGCCGATCGATCCTGCTGACTTTAACCTTTGCGCGTCAGAATCGGGTGTTTTGCCCAAGGCAGAGGTACAGGTGTCGTTCCCGATGGTTCTTTCTTCGGGGCTTTCTCCGGTAACGGTTCCCGAGATATTGCCGTTCGTACCCGAGAATGTGACCGAGTTTTTCGGAGGGGATCTCACTGCTCCCACAGCGCAAAAGGTGACGACAACACTGGGTATTTTTTCTATTATCCAGCTCAGCAGAAGCGTTCAGCTCAATATTCCGTCATACGATTTCTGTGTACCGCGCAAGGAATGTGAAGATAAAACCGACGATCCCTGCGAGGCGTTTAATAAGATCGAATTCCCAAGTGATTTCTTCTTCCCGCCGTCGACGACCGATGATGATCAGGAGACGGCAAAGTTCAACTGTAACTGCAATTAATATCAGACAGAGCCGAAATAATAACCGGTTTACTCCCCTTATTTGCCCGTCAACGGGCAGGAAAGGGGAGATTTTATTTTTGAGCTATTTACAATTATAAAAAATAATGATATAATTTTATAAAACTTTTATATAAAGTAGAGAGGTTTACTATGACTGTAGTCGAAAAAAGAATAATTGATTTTATTAAAGCGCATCTGCCGCTGTTGATGATTATGGGAGCGACTGTGATTGGTTTGATCATTCGTATTATGGCAATGGATTTTAAAAGCGATGATTTCAACAGCTTTCTTAACGGCTGGTGGAATATAATCCAAAAAGGCGGTGCAGCAAGCTTATCAAAACAGGTCGGTAACTATAACATACCGTATCAAATAATAATTTATCTTTTGACTTTGCTGCCGTTCGAGGCGCTTACTGCATACAAGCTGATTTCTATAATCTTTGATGTTGCGCTTGCGTTCAGCGCCGCATTAGTTGTATGTGAAGCGTTAAAGAGCAAGTTTTTCAGCTTTATACCCGCGCTTACTTATACGCTTGTATTCTGTTCGATCACGGTTATCTTCAATTCTGCTTTTTGGGCGCAGTGCGACAGTATTTATGTCACATTTATTCTGCTTGCTATTTATATGTTGATGAAAGACAGAAATATCTTAGCCTTTGTATTTTTGGGTTGTTCGCTTGCGTTTAAGCTTCAGGTAGTGTTTATTCTTCCTGTTTTTCTGTATTATTATTTTTCTTCGAAAAAAATCTCGATTTTTCATTTCTTTATTATTCCCGCGGTCGATTTTCTGATTTGTCTGCCGGTCATATTTATGGGCCGCAACATTACTGATATCGTCAAAATTTATATTGACCAAACGGATTACGGCAAGCTTATCCAGATGAACTGCCCGAATTTCTACGCGTTTATGTGCAACGGCAGCGATATGCAGTATTATTATTTGTTCAAGCCGATCTCGATTTGGCTGACGCTGTTGATTTTAGCTGTCGGTCTGTGCATTGTCCTGTATAAAAAGGTAGACCTCACAAACGTTGAGAACTTTCTTTTTACCGCTGTATGGACGTCGTTCACCTGCCTGATGTTCCTCAGCTCTATGCACGAGCGCTACAGCTATCTGCTTGATATTTTGCTTATTTTATATGTGGTCGTTGCGCGCAGACATTACGCGATCGCTGTGATCTCCGCGCTTGTCAGCCTGCGAGGCTATTGCTACTACCTGTTTGATAATTACGAAGTCCTGACATTGCAGTGGACCGCGGTAATATTCGTGGGGCTTTACGCCTATACGACATACGCTTTTGTTAAGGATGTTGTGATCAACGGAAAAAAACAAGAAAAGACACCTGCGATAAAAGGAAAAGCGCGCCGCGCATAATAATAAAAATCCAGCTCCTCGTTTTGAGGAGCTGTTTGTTATTTAAATATCCATTTGCTTAATTCTTCGCCCTTAACGATATACGCCTTATCCGCGATCTCGGCGAGGGGAGTGTCGCTGTAGCTGTCGGAGTAAAACTCATCTATCTTACCATCGGGAAAAACCTCGTAAAACCTGCGCACCTTTTCCTTGCCGTGGCAGTTTATCCCGTCATATAAACCCGTGCGCTTATCAACGCGAGAAGCCATAAGTGTGTTTATATCCAGCTTTTTGATTATCGGTTCAAGCAAAAACTCGGGAGATGCGGAGATTATAACGTCGTCGCTCTTTTTTTGCTTCATATAATACTTTTTGATTTGGCTTTGGTTTATCTCCCAAAAATCCGCGACGTCCCTGTCAATATCGCAAAAGCGCAAAAAGCGGTACATAACCTGCTTAAAATCCGTCTTTGTGCCTTTTTTGAAAACGTAAAACTTTATTACAGAGCCCAAAAGCGACGGCGCGAGGGTCAGTATCTTTTTGTGCCGTTTCAGAGAAAAAAGGTAGAAATCCGCGGTGGAGTCACCGTCATATATCGTTTTGTCAAAGTCGTAAACGTTCATATTCTCACCAATGGTATCTTATCACAAAAAAAATCATTTAAATTTCTAATTTAGAAAAATTTCAACCTAAGACTTGCTAAATTCGCTAAATTGTAGTATAATAGTTTGGAATAGTACTTTTTTAGGAGAGCATTTGTGTTTGGATATCTTCAAATCCACAAGGATGAGCTAAAGGTAAAAGAATACGAGGCGTACAAGTCGGTCTATTGCGGGCTTTGCAAACAGCTCGGTAAGGACTACTGCTTTTTGACAAGACTGATTTTAAGCTACGACTGCACGTTTTATTCGATCATGCTGATGTCGCTTAAGCGTACCTGCACAGGCTTTGCGGACGGGCGGTGCAAATTCAACCCGCTCAAAAAATGCAAGTTCGCGAAATGCAGGGACGATGCTTTAAGCAAAGCCGCGGCGTTGTCGGTCATTTCCGCTTATTACAAGATCCTTGATGATATCGGCGACAGCGGATTTTTCAGAAAAACCGCTTGCAGAATAATAAAACCGCTCTTTCATCACTGGCAAAAAAAGGCGGCGAAACGCTATCCCGAGATCAAAAAAACAGTCAGCGAGATGATGCAAAACCAAAGTGATGTCGAAAAAGATCCGTATGTTACGATCGACACGGCTGCTCATCCCACGGCGAAGATGCTCTCGGAGCTCTTGGCGCTTGAAGCCGGGGATGAGATGCAGGAAAGAGTACTGCGCGAATTCGGTTATCATATCGGCAGGTGGGTGTATCTTATCGACGCCGCCGACGATTACGAAAAAGATAAAGAGCGCAAGAATTTCAACCCGTTTATCGCGTCGGATATATTTGACAAAGAGTATATCGGCTCGGTGTTGAGCCAATCGCTCGCAAGAGCCTACGATGCGTACAATTTGCTTGATATCATAGATTTTAAGCCGATAATCGAGAACACCTTGATTTACGGCTTGCCCAATAAACAAAACGCTGTATTGAAAATCCGGCAGGAGGTCAAAGATGAATAACCCCTATGAGGTGCTCGGAGTTTCACCGAACGCCACTGATGAAGAGATAAAAAAGGCATACAGAGAACTTGCCAAAAAATATCATCCCGATAATTATACCGACAGTCCGCTTGCCGATGTTGCCGAACAAAAGATGAAAGAGGTCAACGAGGCGTATGACGAGATCAACCATATGCGTCAAAAGGGCAAGGGTACGGGCTCGCAGGGAACAGCTGATTACAGCTCATACAACTATACGCAAAATTCCAAGTTTTACAACGTCAGAATATATATCCAGCGCAATATGGTCGACGAGGCCGAAAGGATACTTGACGAAGCTCCCGTTGCCGACCGTGACGCGGAATGGCATTTCTTAAAGGGAATGTGCGCGTACCGCAGGGGCTTTAACGAGCAGGCTTACAGCTACTTCAATACCGCCTGCAATATGGATCCCAACAATCCGGAGTATCGAACGGCGGTCAACAATATGAATAACCAGCGCTCGTACAGCTACGGCGGTTATAATACGAATCCGACTATGAACACCGGGGGCTGCTCGGTTTGCGACATTTGCTCCGCGATAATGTGCGCGGATTGCCTGTGCGGCTGCTGCAGATCCTGCTGATATGAAAACTACAACAAACAAAAAGACGTTCAAGATCGCCTTTTGCGCGCTTATAGCGGCTTTGGCGGTGGTTTTGATGATAATAACAACGTTCATTCCGTTCGGAACATACGCTTTGCCAATCTTTGCCGGAGCGCTGCTTGTAGCGGTCGTGATAGAATTCAACTGCAAGTGGGCATTTGGTATCTACCTTGTTGTGTCGATACTCTCAGCGTTTTTGGTAGGCGATAAAGAAGCGGTCGTGTTTTTTATAGCTTTGTTCGGGTATTATCCCATAGTAAAGAATATTTTTGAGAGCAAGATAAAAAACAAGGTCGTTGTTTTGGTATTAAAGCTGATACTGTTCAATATCGCGGCGGCAGCGTCGTTTTTCTTCACAAGCTTTGTGCTCGGGATCCCCGCTGAAGAATACACAGTATTCGGATTCTATGTTCCGTATCTGTTTTTGATTTTGGGCAACGTGATCTTTTTATTCTACGACAAAGCGCTTTCTATTTTGGTCGTATATTATGTAAGGGTCATCAGCCCAAAGCTGTTCGGAAACCGAAAAATGTAACTATTTTCCTTGCTTTTTCGATTGCAAAAAATTAAATTTTATGATAAAATATAATTTGATTCATTTAGTACAACATAAATTATCAAAAAATTGATTGAAGGTGTAAAAATGAAAACAAAAACAATGAAAAAAGCATTATGTGTTTTTCTCTCGATCATTGTTATGATGTCTATAATGACCGCGGCGTTCCCCGCGATCGTCAACGCCGCCGATCCGGTACCGACTGCCGGCGGAAGCGGATACATAACAGATGATTATGTTAATCTGCGCTCGGGCGCCGGTACGAACTATGCGTCGTTAACGCAGATGAGGTTAAACACCAAGGTCACGTTTATTGACGGAAAACTCTACAATACCAGTTGGTATTATATCAAAGAGTTAGCTACCAACAAAACAGGATATGTCAGAAAAGATTTTGTCAAGGCAAACGCAGTGACAAAGGTGCTCAAGCTGTCAAATACCTACAACACGATCTATGTGGGTACAAGGCTTGCGATCACCGCGTATGACGCGCCGAGCGTTACCTGGTCATCATCAAACAGTCTTGTGGCTTCCGTTGATTCCAACGGTATCGTTACCGCGAACGGCCCCGGTACGGCGATCATCACCGCAAGCGCGAGCGGCTTGTCGGGTTCCTGTACTGTTAATGTAAAGAACGGTACTCCCGTCAACCTTTCAAAATCCTCACAGCTCGCGTATGTAGGTAACTCGTTCACACTCACCTCGACAACAGCGGGTGTAAACTGGTATACCTCCAACCCCAATGTCGTTACAGTAAGCAACGGCGTTGTCAAGGCTGTTTCAAAGGGTTATGCTACGGTTTCGGCTTATACAAGCACCGGCTCGGCTACCTGCCTTGTTCAGGTAACTGATCCGCCGGCTGATCTTATAAAGCTTTCAAACACATACAATACGATCTATACCGGATCACAGCTTGCGATCACGGCTTATGATGTTTCAAATGTCACTTGGTCAAGCTCGAATACAAACGTAGCAACGGTCGACGCTAACGGTATCGTCAGCGCTAAGGCAGCCGGTTCCGCAACTATTACGGCGAAGTCCGGCTCAAAGTCGGGCACTTGCAAGGTAAATGTCAAGAACGGAAAACTTGTTAATATTTCAAAGAGCTCACAGACCGCTTATCTCGGCAACTCGTTTACACTTACTTCAACTACCCCCGGAGTACAGTGGTTCAGTAACAACACCAATGTCGCAACCGTAAGCAACGGTGTTGTAAAAGCGGTAGGCAAGGGTTATGTGTGTATTACCGCTTACACAAGCTCAGGCGGTTCAACCTGTCTTGTTCATGTTACCGATCCGCCGGATCCTTCAAAGATAATCAAGCTTTCAAATACAAACAACACTATCTATGTAGGTACTCAGCTTGCTATTACCGCTTATAACGTGAGCTCGGTTGAATGGTCAAGCTCAAACACAAATGTCGCTACTGTTGACTACAGAGGCGTTGTCACCGCAAAAGCGGCGGGCGTTGTTATGATCTACGCTAAGTCCGGCGACAAGACAGGTACATGTAAGGTAACTGTCAAGAACGGAACTACCGTTAATCTTTCAAAGACCTATCAGCTTGCTTATCTCGGCAACTCGTTTACGCTTACATCATCAACTGCCGGCGTTAAGTGGTACACCTGTAACCCGAATGTCGTGACCGTGACCAACGGCGTATGTAAGGCAGTAGGCAAGGGCTTTGCGACGATTTCGGCATATACAAACACTGGCTCACAGACCTGCCTTGTTCAGGTTACAGATCCGCCTGCAACACAGATCACACTTTCAAATACATACAACACTATCTATAAAGGCACACAGCTTGCCATTACGGCGTACGGCGTTACCGGCGTTACATGGTCGAGCTCAAACACTAATATAGCTACCGTTGACTCTAACGGTGTTCTCACCGCTAAGGCGGCAGGTGTAGCTGTCATTACGGCAAAATCAGGCAGCAAGTCCGGAACCTGCACTGTCAATGTAAAGAACGGAACCACCGTTAATCTTTCAAAGACCTCACAGCTCGCTTACAAGGGCAACTCGTTTACGCTGACATCCACAACTCCCGGAGTTAAGTGGTACAGCTGCAATCCCAAGATCGCGACAGTTACAAACGGCGTTGTTAAGACGCTTGACTACGGCTATGTTACGATCTCGTGCTATACAAACACAGGCTCTCAGACCTGCCTTGTTCACGTAACAGATCCGCCGTCGGCAGCGGTCAAGCTTTCAAATACAAAGAACACGATCTATGTCGGCTATCAGCTCGCGATCCAGGCTACAGCTTCCGCTCCCGTAACATGGTCGAGCTCCAACACCTCGCTCGCTACTGTTGACGCGAACGGCGTTGTTACCGCAAAGGCTCCCGGAACCGTATACATCACAGCTTCTACAGGCGGCAGCAGCGCTTCGTGTACCGTTGTTATCAAATCAGGTACAGCCGTCAATATTTCGCTCAGAAGCGTATCGAGCATCCCGAGCGGAAAGTCAATACTTCTTAAATCAACTACCCCGGGAGTAAAATGGTACTCCTCAAATACAAATGTCGCGACCGTTAAAAACGGCGTTGTTGATACCAAGGGCTTCGGCAGGGTAACGATCTCTGCATATACAAGCACCGGCGCTAACACCTGCGTGCTCAACGTAGCGGCAAAAGAAAACGTACGTTTTGTTTATGCTACTCCGAACTCGGCTCCAAAGGGCGCGAATGTAGTTGTTAAGGCGATCACCGACCTTGAAAAAACCGACCTTTACTTTATGGTATCCAACGGCTCTACCTCATACAAGGTTCCCGCCACAAGTAAGGTACAGTCAGGAAACACCATGGTATGGGCAGGCGGCCATGTGCTCAATATCTCGGGCAAATGGACTATCAAGGCATATTCACGTACTGCCTCGAA
>JBGULZ010000397.1:0-6123 GCA_045116595.1 Ruminococcus sp.
AACAATTAATCTGGTAAAAATCCAAAAAACTACCTCCAGAACAACAAAAATCAACAAATATTCACTCATAACCATTGGCGCGCTAAACCCATTATGCAGAAAGTGAAATCAAGCGCGTGATAAAGTTAGTTTTTGCATTATGTTTTGTATTGAAAATCTTGGAAAATTTGTTATAATCTAAATATAGCATAACTATATGCAAAAAGTAAATAGCAATTTTGATTTTAGGAGCGATAAAAATGAAAAGAATCGTTATTACAGGAATGGGCGCCGTTACTCCCGTTGGTATAGGCGTTGACGAGTATTGGAAAAACATCACCGCCGGCGAGTCGGGTATCGACACCATCAAGACCTTTGACCCGAGCGAGCTTGCTGTTCAGATCGCGGGCGAGATCAAGGATTTTAACCCCTCGGACTACCTCGCTAAGGATCTGATAAGAAAAACAGACCCCTTTATGCAGTACGCGTACATCGCCGCCGAGGAAGCTATAAAGCAGAGCGGTATTGAGATAGAGCCCGAGAGAACGGGTATCATTATGGGAACGGCTATGAGCGGCGTCGCTACGACGGCATTCACTCAGGACGCGCTGTCGGGAGCTTCTCACAAGAAGGTCGGCCCCAGGTTCATCCCCAAGATTTTGGGCAACATCGCGGCGGCTAATATCGCAATCGACTACAACATCCAAGGGCCGAGCTTTACCGTCAGCACCGCCTGTTCATCCGGCGGAGACGCCATAAACACCGCCATTATGTGTATGCAGGGCGGCAAGGCAGACGTTATGCTCGCTGTAGGCGCGGAGTCCGTGCTTTGTCCTCTTGTTATTTATTCGCTCGCGAACGCAAAGGCTTTGTCAAGAAGAAACGACGACCCCAAGACCGCGAGCAGACCTTTTGACGTAACGCGCGACGGCTTTGTTATCGGCGAGGGCGGCGGAGCCCTGGTGCTCGAGACCGAGGAACACGCAAAGGCACGCGGAGCAAAGATCTACGGCGAGGTAGTCGGCTGCGGAAACACCTGCGACGCTCACCACGTCACCGCTCCCCATCCCGAAGGCAGAGGCGCTATCGCCTGTATGAAGCAGGCGCTTGCCGACGCGGGGATAAAGCCCGAGGATATCGGCTACATAAACGCTCACGGCACAGCCACCCACAAGGGCGATACTGTTGAGACTAACTCTATCAAGACTCTGTTCGGCGACAAGCTCCCCTATGTCAGCTCGACCAAGGGCGCGACAGGCCATATGATGGGCGCCGGCGGAATCACAGAGACTATCGCCTGCCTTAAAGCGATCGAAACAGGCATACTTCCGCCTACTATCAATCTCAACGAAGTTGACCCCGAGTGCGAGGGCATTGACTTTGTAGCTAACGTTGCCAAAAAAGCCGAGATAGATTACGCTATGTCCAACGCGTTCGGCTTTGGAGGACAGAATTCAAGTATCATCGTAGGACGGTACAAATAAATCCGCAGCGGCGACCATCGGTCGCCCGCGGGCGTGCAATTCACGCCCCTACAAGATATAATTTACGGAGGTATATTATGGATCTAACTTACGACTGCACAATGTTCAAAGAGACCTTTGAAGGTCAGTTCACATACCTTAACGGCTTTATGCGCAATGTCCGCCGCTTTGGCAGCAGGACTGCCGTTATTGACCCCGCCACAAAAACACAGTGGAACTATACCGAGTTCAACGGGGACTGCAACAGATTTGCTAACGCGATGAAAGCCGACGGAGTAAAGAAAAGCGATATAGTATTTGTTCAGCTTTTTAACTCCCCGCAGTTTTTGTTCGGCTATATTGCCGCGCAGAAGATAGGCGCGATATTCAACCCCGCTAACTTCAACCTCTCACCCGGCGAGACCGCAGAGATCATGGCGCACAACAAGCCCAAGGTCTATATTTATGACTCGGAGATCGTAAAAACTGCTGTTAAGGCGCTTGAGATCTGCGAGCATAAGCCCGAGGTAGTAATAGCTGTTAATAATTCTAAAAAGGAATTTAACGCCCCCGAGGGTCATATTCTGTACGATAACTATGTTAAAAATCAGAGCGAGCTTGACCCGCCTGTTGACTTTGAGCCGAATATTTACGACGAGGTCGTAAGGCTCCAGACCTCGGGAACAACGGGCACTCCCAAGGGCGTTCCGCTCAACAACATCAACGAGGTACTGTCCGCCCACGATGTTATAATGCACTTCCCCCTCAACCCCACCGACATCACAATGAATATGACGCCGTGGTTCCACCGCGGAGGACTTCACTCCGGCGGCCCCACTCCCACTCTGTACATCGGCGGCGCGCTTGTAATAATGCGCACCTTCAACCCTAAGGTAACGCTTGAATATGTTGAGAGATTCGGTATATCGTTCATCACGGGCGTTCCGTCAATCCTCACGCTTCTCGCCTCGCGTCAGGAGAAAAAGCCAAAGAATATCTCTACCCTAAAGGGTATAATAACAATGGGCAGCCCGCTTGAAAAAGAGGCTTGCATACGTTTTCAGAAGGTACTCACACCAAATATCTTCAACGGCTACGGCACTACCGAGAGCTTTTGGAACACCTTCCTGCGCCCGTTCGACCTTCCCGAGATGTCGGGTACCGCGGGCCGTTCCTGCACCGATGACGAGGTAAGGGTCGTCAAGGTTTATGAGGACAGAAAAGCCGAGCCCGACGAGCTTGTTGCTCAGGACAATGTTGAAGAGGGCGAGGTCATCATTATGTGCCCCGGAAAATCGACCTACTGCTACGCAAACAACGAAAAAGCGACTAAGGAAAAGTTCTACAAGGGCTGGATGTACACGGGCGATATCGCGACCTGGGACAAAAAGCATTTTATCACTATCGCCGGCAGAAAGGACGATATGATAATCAGTAAGGGTGAGAATATTTATCCCGCCAGAATCGAGGAAGTTATCAACACCAATCCCAAGGTAGCTGATTGCATAGTTACCGGCGTTCCCGACAGCACCAGAGGCGAATCCCTTGCGGCGTATATTATTGCTGAGGACAAGAGCCTGACAGTAGCCGAGCTGCTCGACTTCTGCTCGCAGTCACCCAACCTTTCAAAGTACCAGATACCGCGCTACTTCCGCTTTGTTGACGAGCTGCCTACCACGGCAACGGGCAAAAAGCAGCATTTTATGATTAAAAAGCAGGCTAAGGAAGACCTTAAAAACGGCTTGCTGCTGAGGAAATAATATGAGCTATATTTATAAAAGAACCGCTAATTACTACGAGACCGACCAAATGGGTATCGTTCATCACTCAAACCACATCAGGTATTTTGAAGAATCGCGTATCGCTTTTATGAAAAGCATAGACTGTGACGTCGCTCAGATGGAACAGGACGGGATTATCATTCCGAACGTTGACGCTTACGCGAAGTATATAGCCCCTGTAAGGTTTCAGGAAGAAATGGAAATCGAGGTGAAGCTCGTAAAGTTCACCGGTGTGATCATGCGTTACGAATACACCCTAAGACTTGCCAAAAGCGGCGAGACCGCATCTGTCGGTCACACGGAGCACTGTTTTGTAAATGATAAATTCAAGCCTATGAGCCTTAGAAGAAAATTTCCCAAATATTTTGACCGTCTTAAATCTAATATTTCTCCGGAAGAATAATAACACCTCAAAAAGGTAATATAATATTTGTGTCAAAAATATTTAGGAGGTTTGGTTATGGAAAAAATTTATCAGGAAGAATTTGCTCAGAAGGTTTTGAACGCCGAGCATCCGGTCGTTGTTGACTTTTACGCCGACTGGTGCGGACCGTGCAAAATGCTCTCCCCTGTTCTCGATCAGCTCGAGGGTGAGTTTGACGACTTTGAGTTTGTCAAGGTCAACATCGACGAAAATCAGGACTTGGCAGAGGAATACGAGGTGTTTTCTATCCCCAACGTCTGCATTTTCAAGAACGGACAGGTTGCAGACAGAAACGTAGGCTTCGCCTCCCCCGATGATATGAGGGCTTTTGTTGAGAGGAACAAGTAATAAAGCAACCTTTGGGCGGATGATATTCCGCCCTTTTGCTTTTAAAAGAATCACCGGACAGCGATAAAACTGCCCGGTATTTTTATTGAGTGATAAAATGTTTAATTATGTCCTGTCTGGTAACAATACCTATAAATGTTCCCCTGTCGTCGGTTACGGGCACGAAGTTCTGGTTTTGAGCCCTTTCAAGCAGCTCATCCAGAGTTACGTCGATACGCACCGCGGGGTTGAAGCCCTCGCGCAGGATCTCGTGGATATAATGCTTTTCCTGCGATTTTATCCCGCTGTCGCGCCGGTCGAGGATGTAGTACAAAAAGTCGCCCTCGCTGACGGTGCCGACATACTTGCCGTCGGAATCAATAACGGGCAAGGCGGTATAGCCGTGGGCTTTCATCCTCTCGAGCCCTTGGCGTAGCGTATTGTGATCATAAACATATTGTACCGTTTCCTTCGGTTTAAGCAATTTAAGAAAATTCATTTTCTACCTCATTCTTTCAAAAAAAGCGTAAACATATATAATTCGCCGATCAAATAAACTATTCCCGCGGTAAGCAGCAGCGTTTTGACCTGTACTATGCCGCTGAAAATAAAAATAAACGCGGAAATAAGCACAAGGGCTAAAACAACGCCCTTGCTGCGTTTCTTAAAAATAAAGACCCAGAGCAACAAACACACAAGAGTCAGCACGCCTGTGGTGACCATCCAAAATATCTTCATAAGCTCCTTCGGCTCGGGAAACCCCTGTTCAAGCACACCGACGTTGAACGCCATCAAAGACAAGCTGCAAAACCAGCCTGCTTGGTCAATATATGCCATTGCGCGGTTCGGTATCTTTTTTCTATTATACTTATGAGTATTGAGATATATGATCTGCGGAGTTAAAAGCGCCAGCGCTATAATAAGTCCGTAGACATTAACAACGTCAAAAAATCCCATAGATATCTTCCTTTGAATATTTATATAATAATTTTAACACAGATACACAAAACTTACAAGATGTTTTTGTAAACTATATATAATTTGCCGTATATATGTTAAATGTTACAAGTTTGTTGTTGCAATTATCCCATATAAATTGTATTATATTTCTATATGATAATTATTCGGAGTGTAATATGGAAAAAAAGCGAAAATTCAAAATCAACGGTAAACTGATCTTTAACATTTTGGTTTTTGCTGTTTCGGTATACTTCATAGTCTTCTTTTTTGTATCCGAGGACGGAATGATCGACCTGCTCAAATCCCCCGACGGTATCAACTTATGGTGGGTATTCGCGGGTATTGTAGCGTTCTATATGAATATCATAATGGACTCTATCGTAACGCTTGTGTATCTTCGGTCAAATTACCCGCAGTTCAGGTTTATAGACTCGGTCAAGGTCGCGTGCGTAGGCGTGTTCTTCGGAGCGATAACGCCGTCTAACACGGGCGGTCAGCCAATGCAGCTGTATCTTATGTCAAAAATGGACGTCAGCGTGGGCTTTGGCTCGGCTTGTATGACGCAAAAGTTTATTGTGTATCAGATCGTCACAACGTCGTTCAGCATTTTTGCCGTGATATACAAATTCGATTATTTCAGTCAGGAGTTCACGAGCTTTTGGTCGTCGGCTTTTATCGTGCTCGGATTTTTATCGCAGATCGCGGTAACGGTATTCTTCCTGATAGTATCATTCTCAAAGAAGTTGACCGGCAAGCTGCTCAGACTGATCTATATGATTATGAAGTCGATAAAGTTTATCAAGAATCCGACAGGCAAGATCCGCAAAATCGCGCGTGAATTCAATATGTTCCACAAATCGAACAAGATGCTTATGACAAACCCAAAGCGGCTGATAGTTATCTTTTTGCTCGTATTCGTTCAGGTAATGCTGATTTTATCCGTTCCCTACTTTGTCTACCTCTCGTTCGGTATGCCGAAGATAGCGGCGTCGCACGGTATTCCCGCGGGCAATCTGTTCGACTTTATCTGCATACAGAGCTTTGTGCTGTTTACGTCAAACCTTGTTCCGCTTCCCGGAGCGTCGGGCGGCGCGGAACTCGCGTTCACGATGTATTTCGGAAGCTACTTTGTTATCGGCAGCATCCGCAAGATCAAGCCCGCTATTCTTCTTTGGAGGTTCATCACCTA
>JBGULZ010000398.1:0-1927 GCA_045116595.1 Ruminococcus sp.
CGAAAAAGTTGTACCAGTCTCGTCCACCTCGTCCAGAACAACGCCTGCTTCTTTTGCGGAAACAGCCTCTATCCCGAGCGGGTTTAATATCCTTTCAAGCTCAACGAGCTTTTTTGCGTTATTGGTTGCGATAATAAACTTCATCAAATCACTCATTCCCGGCAAACAATGCCTTTGCGAATTCTTCGGCGTTGAAGGGCTGCAGATCGTCTATCTGCTCGCCTACGCCGATATATTTAACGGGGATACCGAGTCCTTCCTTGATTGCAAGCACAACGCCGCCCTTTGCGGTTCCGTCAAGCTTTGTTAGCACGATGCCCGTGATACCTGTTGCTTCTCTGAACTGCTCCGCCTGATTCACAGCGTTCTGTCCTGTGGTAGCGTCGAGAACAAGGAGCTTTTCTTTAGCTGCGTCGGGAAGCTCGCGGTCGATAACTCTGTTTATCTTCGCAAGCTCGTCCATAAGGTGTTTTTTGTTGTGAAGACGTCCTGCTGTGTCGCAGATTATAACATCCGCGTTCCTTGCCTTTGCGGCGGCGATAGCGTCAAATATAACAGCGGCGGGATCGCTGCCCTCTCCCTGCTTGATTATCTCACATCCGCTGCGCTGAGCCCAAATATCGAGCTGGTCGATAGCAGCTGCGCGGAAGGTATCCGCGGCAGCCAAAAGAACTTTCTTACCTTGGTCGGACAACTGCTTTGCGAGCTTTCCGATCGTAGTAGTCTTGCCTACGCCGTTAACACCGATAACGAGGATGATTGACGGTGAGGTCGAGATATCAAGCTCCTCTCCGCCCGAAAGCATCTCGGTGATGATATCCTCCAAAAGTCCGCTGATCTCCGCAGGATCGGTTATACCTTCGTTTCTGACCTTAACTCTTAATTCATCGCAGATTTTTTCCGCGGTGGGAACGCCCACATCGCCCATAACAAGGAGTTCTTCGAGCTCCTCAAACAAATCTTCATCGATTTTGGTAAAGGACTTTAGCATTGAGTCGATTTGTCCCATTACCGCGTCGCGGGTCTTTTTTAATCCTTCTTTGATTTTACTGAATAATCCCATAATTATGTTCCTTTATTATTTATCTAAGCCGAGTTTTTCGGCTACTTCTGTTGATCGCAGTTCAAGCAGCTTTGATATACCCTCGTCCTGCATAGTAACGCCGTAAAGCACATCCGCTTCTTCCATTGTTCCGCGTCTGTGCGTGATAAGAATAAACTGCGTCTTGCCGGTCATTCTTCTAAGGTAGCTTGCGAAACGGAATACGTTTACATCATCAAGCGCCGCCTCGATCTCGTCCATTACGCAGAACGGAGCGGGTCTTACCTTCATGATCGCGAAGTACAGCGCGATCGCAACAAGCGCTTTTTCACCGCCCGAAAGCGCGTCGAGGTGAACGACGATCTTACCGGGAGGATGAACAAGGATATCTATTCCGCTTGTCAGGATATTTTCGGGGTCAGACAGCGAAAGTGAAGCAGTTCCACCGCCGAAAAGCTCCTTAAATGTACGTGTAAAGTTGTTATTTATCTGATCAAAGCTCTCAACAAAGACTTCTTTCATCTGCTTTGTGAGGTTAGTGATCAGCTTTTCTATCTCACTCTTGGATTTTTCAACATCTGCGACCTGAGCGCTCATAAACTCATAACGCTCGGAAACCTCTTTGTATTCCTCAATAGCGCTGACGTTGACTGTACCCAAAGACTTTATGCTGCGTTTTAGCTCGTTTAGGCGTGACTGAGCCTTTGAGTTGTCCTCGATCTCTATGGCGATCTTCTCAGCCTCGCGCTTTGTAAGCTCGTACTCATCCCATAGCTTTGAGATGATATTGTCGTAATCCTTTTGGATATTGATCTTTCGCTCTTCAAGCCTTGCAAGCTCTCTGCCCGAAACCTCGCGCTCATTATTTTTGTCGCGCTCAACATT
>JBGULZ010000399.1:0-2310 GCA_045116595.1 Ruminococcus sp.
AAGCTCTCCAAGCCGATCTCCTGTATATCGTCGTTGTTCGCGTAGGCGATCAGGTTGCCGACAACCGAGCTCTTTTTGTCGTCCGCAAGCGCTTCGTTCAGCGCCGCGTCAACATCTTCATCCTCGGCGCCACAAACGGGATATCCGGTTTCGTTCATAACGCGGATAACGTCTCCCATAAGCGGTCTGTGGGGATTGAGCGGCTGGAAGCAAATGCAGTCGTCAGGCGTCTGAGCCAATTTGAGCACTGCCTTCGCCACAAAGTCTATGGGCGAAAATTCCGTCTGCTCGTTAAGCGCGTCGTAATTTATGAGCCCTATCGTCTGATACGCGTTGAGTGAATTCATATAACTGTTTGTTTTGTAGTTCTTCTGGAACTCGCCGTCAATCGCTCTCGGCGCGAGATTGCCCACACGGCAAACCTTTGCCTTAAGGCCGCGCCCCATGATCTCCTCGTAAATATGGCGCTCCGCCATAAACTTTGAGTGGATGTACTGGTTGCTGTCGAGCTCCTGACCCGCGTAGAGAATATTCTCGGTGAACTGATAGCTCACGGGAGGCAAGCCGTTTTCGCGGCAGCCCATAACGCTTCCTGTTGAGATATGGACAAGGCGGGCGTTGTTGTGCTCGCACCATGCGCAAAGGTTTTTAACGGATTCCACATTGATGCGGTCGATCTCGTTGCCCTTGGCAAAGTGCTTGACGCTTGCGGCACAGTTTATCGCCGTCATACCGCCGTGCGGAGCCTCAAAGGACGCAAGCGCCTCGGGATCCGTAGCGTCGCCCTCGAGCACCCTTATACGCGAGCCGAACAGCCACGCGTAGTCATATCCGAAATAGTACTTCAGCGTTGCTTTCAGGCGCTGCTCGCCGCTCTGCTCCTTGCCGGGACGGACAAAGCAGAATATCGCGCCGTCGTTGTTTTCGATAAGCTCGTGCAGGACATGGCTGCCGAGATAACCGGTAGCGCCCAACAGCAGGACGTCGCCGACGGTATTGCGCTCTCCGTTTTTGAACGCGTCCATAGTATTTTTCGCGAGCAATTCGTGGATCTTGTTATAGTCATAACCATCCCTGCCGATAACGGGCGGTGTCCATTCGCCGTACTCTACGGGAGCGGGAGCGGGAGTCTCCACAGGTTTCCTTGTGGTATCGCCGAGGAACTCAGCCATCAGCCTCGGGGTGGTGTAGGAGAATACATCATTGTATACGATCTTGTACCCGGCTTTTTCGGCAGCGATAACTACCTTCATAGCGAGGATCGAGCTGCCGCCTATGTCGAAGAAGTCGTCCTCAGCGCTGACGCGTTCAACATCGAGGACCTTTCCGAAGATAGCGCAGAAGTCCTCCTCGGTCTTGTTAGCAGGAGCAACATAATCCGCCTTTTTCTGTTCGGGCTTGGGCAAAGCCTTTTTGTCGACCTTCTGGTTGACGGTAAGCGGGATCTTATCTATCTGCATAATAACCGCGGGACACATATACGCGGGCTTTTGGCTCTTGATGTACTCCGCGAGATCTGCGGTGTCAATAGTACTCTTGCCGACAACGAACGCCGCAAGGTATTTTCCGCCGCCCTCGTAGTCGTAAGCCTGTACGGTAACGTCGCGTATGCCCTCATAGCCGCGGATGACCGCCTCGACCTCCTTGGTCTCAATGCGGAAGCCGCGGATCTTGACCTGGCCGTCCTTACGTCCGACAAACTCGATGTCGCCGCTCTGACGGTAGCGGACTATGTCGCCCGTGTGGTACATACGGAACTCGTCAAACGGGCTGTCCTCATACGCCTCGGCGGTCTTGTCCGGGCGGTTGAGGTAGCCGCGGCTGACCTGCGGTCCGGACAGGCAGTATTCGCCTGCGGCGCCCGCGGGAAGCCTGTGGTTAGTTTTATCCAAAACATAGCCGTGAATAGTCGCGATCGGCTTGCCTATTGGGATGTTGGGCTCCCACTCCTTGATCGGGAAAACGCTGACGCCGCAGCAATTCTCTGTGGGGCCGTAGCCGTTCGCTATTGTATAGCTGATGCCCGACGGCTCGACTGCGGGAAGCTTTTCGCCGCCCATAATGAGCAGTCTGAGGGTTTTCAGCTTGGGATAATTTTGCAGGAACTGCACGCCGACCTGCGTGGTCAGCAGCAGGGTAGTTATACCGACCTCATCAAAGTACGCCGCCAGATCGTCAAGATTCATACGAACCTCTTCGGGCACGACGTGTACTGTACCGCCGACAAGGAGGGTGCAGAAAACGTCAGCCATATTTACGTCGAAGCTGAACGACGCGTACGCCGCAACGTTGTCATCCTTGGTGTAGAAG
>JBGULZ010000400.1:0-5218 GCA_045116595.1 Ruminococcus sp.
CACAGGTCCGAATATGGCTGGTAAATCCACATATATGCGCCAGATAGCGCTGATTGTTTTGATGGCGCAGATCGGATGCTTTGTTCCCGCTTCATCGGCTCAAATCGGAATAGTTGACAGCATTTTCACAAGGGTCGGCGCGTCTGATGATTTGGCTTCGGGTCAGTCGACTTTTATGGTTGAGATGAACGAGGTCGCCAATATCGTAAAGAACGCGACTTCAAGAAGTCTGTTGATACTCGATGAGATAGGCAGAGGCACTTCTACCTTTGACGGAATGAGCATTGCGAGAGCTGTACTTGAATTCTGTGCCGACAAAAAGAAGCTCGGCGCCAAAACGCTTTTTGCGACACATTACCACGAATTGACTGTTATGGAGGAATTGCTCGACGGCGTTAAAAATTACAATATCGCAGTTAAAAAACGCGGAGACGATATAACCTTTTTACGCAGGATCGTTCCCGGAGGAGCTGACGACAGCTACGGAATAGAAGTAGCAAAGCTCGCCGGTGTTCCAAACTCAATAATAAACAGGGCAAAAGAGATACTTGCAGACCTTGAAAACGGCAGGGCTGAGACTGTCATTCAGAAAACAAATGCCGATGAGGAAGCCCAGCTTTCGCTGCTCGGAGTAGCGCAAAGCCCTGTGATAGATAAATTAAGTAATATCGACCTCAACACATTGACACCGATCGAGGCGATGAACTTACTGTATGAATTGAAGAATATGTTATAAACTGTAAGGAGGTGACAGCATTGGGAGTTATTAATGTTCTTGACAAGCACGTCGCGGAACTGATAGCTGCCGGCGAGGTCGTAGAAAGACCCGCTTCGGTAATCAAGGAACTGATTGAAAATTCAATAGACGCCGGCGCAAAGAACATTACCGTTGAAATAAAAAACGGCGGAACTACCTTTATGCGTGTCGCCGACGACGGCTGCGGAATTGCGAGAGATGATGTAAAAGTCGCTTTTCTGCGCCACGCAACAAGCAAGGTCAAATATGAAAACGACCTCGACAGCATTTCGACCCTCGGTTTCAGAGGCGAAGCGCTCGCGTCTATAAGCGCTGTGTCACGCTTGCAGCTTATTACGAGAAACGAGAACGAGGAGATCGGCACTAGCTATGTCATTGAGGGCGGAGAAGAAAAATCCTTTGACGACGCGGGGTGTCCCGTAGGCACGACTTTTATTATCAGGGATTTGTTTTACAATATCCCCGCAAGGGCAAAGTTCCTCAAAAAGGATGTTTCCGAGGGGATCAGTGTATCGAATATCGTAGACAAGGCTGCGCTGTCACACCCCGAGGTCGCGTTTACATATATCCGCGACGGCAAACAGTCGCTTAAAACTCACGGTGACGGCAAGCTGCTCTCGGCGATTTATTCCGTGTTTGGCAGAGAGTTCGCAAGCGGACTGATACCTGTTGAGTACGAGTTGAACTCTGTTTCGGTTTCGGGTTATATTTCAAAGCCCGTTCACTCACGTCCGAACAGAAATATGCAGAACTTCTTTATTAACGGAAGATATGTTAAGTCAAGAACCGCTATGGCGGCGATCGAGGAGGCGTACAAGGGCTCGATCATGGTCGGAAAGTTCCCGTCATGTGTGCTCAATATCTCGCTTCCTTACGAGATGATCGACGTCAATGTTCATCCCGCTAAAATTGAAGTTAGGTTTGTAAACGAGCGTCTTGTTTTTGACGCGGTTTATCACGCGGTGAAATCATCACTGCTTCAAAATGACAGCAAAAAGCAGGCTTCATTTAAGAACAACACCGCTTTCAACGATATAAAAAAGTTCAATCCGTTCAAGGACGGCGGGCTAATTATTCAAAAGGCTGAAAGAGAAAAGGCTGAGACCAAGCCCGTAAAACCGGAGCCGAAGAAACAGCCGGACGTTATATCTGAGCTTGACATTGATAATCTGAGTGTTGCTGACAACTCAAATCCGTTTGATATCTATTCAAAGCAAGCGATAAAAAACGAGAAAATCAAAGAAAAAAAGATAGAAGAATATAAAGCGGCAAAAGTTGAAGAAGTACCTTTGATCGATCCTGCTTTTGAGGAACCGAAAGAGGAAACCGACAACAGCGAGTTCGTTCAACAAAAAATCGAAGTTGAAAATGATGAGATAACAGTTACCGAAAACCAAAACTCGATCCCAACGCTTATACCGAAGCAGGAGGACGAGATCAAGTACATCGGCGAGCTGTTTGATACATACATAATCGTAGAGAAAAACAAGAAAGAGATGCTCCTTATAGACAAGCATGCCGCTCACGAGAGGATAATCTACGAAAAACTAAAATCCGAAAAAGCCGGTTCTTCCGCGCAGATACTTTTGCAGCCCGTTACCGTGACGCTCGGCAAATCCGAGTATGACGCGGCGATAAACAACTTGCAGATGTTTGCGGACTGCTCATTTGATGTGGAGGATTTCGGCAACAGCTCAGTTATCGTGCGCAGCGCTCCGCAGTACATCGACGCGGCTGAGATATCAGATTGTATTACCGAAATGGCGGGTTATATCGCTATGGGTAAGAATGATATCTACACCGAAAAGATGGATTGGTTCTATGCGAATGTTGCGTGCAGAAGCGCCGTGAAGGCAGGCAATAAAAACAGCGCGGACGAGCTTATTGAGCTTATAAAAACACTTGAGAGCAATCCGCAGATAAGGTATTGTCCGCACGGCAGACCGATTTGCATAGCTATGAAAAAATCTGAGATTGAAAACCAGTTTGGCAGGGCGTGATTTTTTGAAAGAAAAAATTAAATTGATCACGGTCGTGGGACCTACGGCATCGGGCAAAACAAGGCTCGGCGTTGAGCTTGCCAAAAAGTTTAACGGCGAGGTGATCTCTGCCGATTCGATGCAGATATATAAGGGTATGCATATAGCCACCGCAAAGCCTACTGTGGAGGAGATGCAGGGTATACCGCATCACCTTATGGATTTTCTCCCGCCCGATCAGACATACTCAGTCGCGATGTTTGTCAGCGACGCAAAAAAATGTATCGAGGATATAACATCACGCGGCAAGCTTCCGGTAATAGTCGGCGGCACAGGGCTGTATGTTGACTCGCTCCTAAACAACATAGCATTTCACGAATCACAGAGGAGCACTCAAATTAGCGATGAGCTTTGGGAGATATATTACGCCGAGGGCGTTGATAAGCTGCTTGAAATGCTCAAGGCGTTTGACGGCGAATCCGCCGAGCGCCTCAGCGCGGAAAGAAATCCAAAGCGGATAATAAGGGCTATTGAGTTTTATAAAACAACGGGCATTACAATAACCGAGCAAAATAAAAAATCCAAAAATGAAGAAAGCCCTTATAGCCCCGTAAAGCTCGGTATCAATTTTGAAGACAGGCAAAAGCTCTACGACAGGATAAACCAAAGAGTAGACCTTATGCTTGAAGAAGGCTTAGTTGCCGAAGCCAAAAGGGTGTATAACTCCGAGTTGAGCTTTACATCTGTAAAGGCGATCGGTTACAAGGAGTTGTTCCCTTATCTAAAGGGAGAGCTTCCGCTTGAGGAATGTATAGAAAAGTTAAAACAGGAAACACGGCGGTACGCCAAAAGACAAATCACTTGGTTCAAACGTGATAAAGAGATCAACTGGCTGTACCCCGACAAAGCAGAATCATTTGAAGAGCTTTTTAAACAGGCTGTTCAAATCACAGACAAAGGATTGACATATGGACAAACTGCTATTTAAAAGAATACTGGTTGCGGCGCTTACAGTGCTTGCGATAGTTTATGTCGCGTACCTTTTGATCAGCGCGAATTTTGATATGTACCCGACGGAAAACGCTGTATTAACGACCGTTACAAATAAAATCTATTCAAACGGATTTATCATTCGCGACGAGAATATCATCCCGAACAATACAAACGGGATACTCTCTTATTCATGCTCGAACGGCGATACAGTGAATGTTAATGGTGAGATCGCCAAGGTTTATTCCAATGAAAGCGACGCGATAGCTCAGTCGACCGCGGATAAGCTTCAGGCAAAGAAGGATTCGCTTGAGTATATCCAGAAGAATACTATCTCGGGCACTATGAGTCTTGATATCATCAACAATAATATCAAAGGCAAGCTTATCACTTTCCTTGACGACGCTAATAAATACAATATCAACGCGGTAAAATCGGATTCGGATAATTTGCTTGCTTCAATTAACCAGAGATTGCTTTACACCGGTAATCTTAAAAACTTCAATCAGGAAATCAACGATTTATCTGCTCAGATAGAGCAGCTCAGGTCTTCGGCAGGTAAAAGCACGGGTTCGATCGAAAGCCCCAAGGCGGGATATTTTTCGGAATACTGCGACGGATATGAAAGCTCGATCAAGTATTCCGATGTTAAAAACCTGACTCTTGACCAGCTAAATAATGTCAGTCAGTCGGAGGTCCCCGCAAATACCGCCGGCAAGGTGATCGGCAATGTCAAATGGTATATAGCCTGTGAGGTCAATCAAGATGAGGCGCAGGACCTTACTATTTGGGACAGCAACGTTACCGTTCTTTTGACTGAGGCGTGTACCGAGGCGATCCCTGCTGAGATATTCAAGATAACCCAGACGGGCGACGGAAAAGCACTTGTTGTTTTACAGTGCGATTATATGAACGAAGGTATTTTGCAGGCGAGAAAAGAGCCTATCGAGATAGGACTCGGAACATATACCGGCTTAAGAGTCAGCAAGAAAGCTATCCACGATGATTACGTCACCAAAACAACATATGATGACAATGATAACTCGCACAAGGAGCAAAAGAAGGTCCAGGGCGTATATGTTCTCTACGGCAGCGAGGTCCAGTTTAAGCAGGTTTCGATCATCTATGCCGATGAGGATTATGTTATCTGCGATACCGAGCCGCAGGAGGGTGTGCTCTTTAACGGTGAGACGATATCGCTTTATGATAAGGTTATTTTAAAAGGAGATGACTTGTATGACGGAAAGGTCATATCTTGATGTAGAATATAACTATAATAAAATTAACGAGAGGATCGCAGAGGCGGCGCAGAAGGTCGGTAAAAAACGCGAGGATATAACCTTCCTCGCTGCGACCAAGACCGTTGACGCGCCTACGATAAATCACGCGATCTCGCTCGGACTTGACCATATAGGTGAAAACAGGGTTCAGGAGCTGCTCTCAAAATATGAGGATTATGACCTCGAGCACTGCTCGCTCCAGTTTATCGGTC
>JBGULZ010000401.1:0-6472 GCA_045116595.1 Ruminococcus sp.
GCGACGGCAGCTTCCATATGAACCTCAACGAGCTTGTTACCCTTAAATCTTACAATATGCCGGTCGTTGTTATCGTTATGAACAATCAGGTGCTCGGTATGGTAAGGCAGTGGCAAAAGCTTTTCTACGGCAACCGCTTCTCGCAGACCGATCCCCACAGGGCAACCGATTTTGTAAAGCTTGCCAACGCGTTCGGCGTTGAGGGTATGCGCATCACCCGCGACGAGGAGATCATGCCGACACTCAAAAAAGCACTCGAGCTCAACGCTCCTGTTGTAATCGACGTTCATATCAGTCCCGATGAAAACGTTCTGCCGATGATCCCGCCCGGAAAGACTATAGAGGACATCGTAACCGAGATGTGATTTTGCACCCGGATCAAAACAATTTCAAATATTACAACAAAAATAAACCGTCACCCAAAGCAAAAGCTTGGGTGACGGTTGTTTTTTAGCTTTTCGGTTTATCGAAAAATACAGCTCCTAATACGGCAGCATAAGCTCAAAATCGCTGAGCGTTTCTTTTACCGCCGCCTCGTTTTCGGGCGTTGTTTCTACATAGATAACGCTGAACTCGTTGAGTGAAACATACGCGTAGTGGTTATTTGTGATTTCGGTATAGAATCCGTTGAATCCTAATTCCTGCGTAGCATAACGCGTGGTCATTCGCGGCTGTGAACGTATCTTGTTTTCAAAAGCTCCGTAAGCCTCCCGCGCGGGGAACAGGCTCTGCTCCGGCGAAAACTCATCAAACTCCAAAAACAAAATCTCATATTTGTTATCCGCGGGCTTGGCGGTGTAGCAGCTTGAAATAAAGCGCTCCCGTCTGCCCTTGATGGTGTTCTCTACCGTCATCCCGTGGCTTTCCATATATTCAATGAATCTCTCTGACGTTACCCTGTCGTGCTGGAAGTTGTACACCGTGCAGGCGTAGTTCACCATAAAGGCGTATGCAGAAAGAAACACTATTCCCGCGGCGCCCGCAATAATCATCCGCTTCGCCTTCACCTTTCCGATCGTGAGCAAAACACCCGCAACAAGCTCAACGAGCAGCACCGCGAACGGTATCGCGAAAACAGCTATCCTGAGCGGCTGGTTTTCCGTTATGATCGCGCAGAGTATTGCGAAGATGAGCGAGAAAAACCAAGGGGTCGCAAAGGTCGATACAAACAGAAAATCCCTGAAAAACCTGACAACGCAGCGGCGGATCCTTCCCATTCCCGTCGGCGACTTGCAAAGACGGCGGTCAAGATAGTTTTTGGCGCTTCTTAACAGCTGTGAAAGCTCTTCCGCGTTTTCAACATCGTTTTTGTCGACGCACAGCTTTGCCTTGTTCTGCATTTTGAAAACAAAGTATCCGTCTGTTTCGACAATGCGCTTAACGTTCGTATAAAACAGGCTGAGCGACTCCGCGTCGTCCTCCTCGATAACAAGGTGGTCGTAATAAAAGCTGAGCGTGCAGGAATGCTCTCTGCCGAACTTTACCGCAGTGCGCTCGCTTACAAAACCTATCACGGAAAACACCGCAGCCGCGATCAAAAACAACGCCGCGCCGACTGCCGGCTGCCACGCGCCCATAAAATCATTTTTAATACGCACGGCAACGTTCGGAGAATACAGGTTGTTTTCTATAAATAATATGACCGCCGCTCCCGCGGCAAACAGCAGAGCGAGAGAAAACAATACGATCGCCACTGTCGCGTACTCGTAACGCAACGCGGTTATTATGCCTTTTTTATCCTTGAGCACCCCTACCTTTGCTGTCGGCTGAGGTATGCTCTCGGTCTCGGGCTTGCCGAGCAGAGCGTCCACGGTCGTGTCGAATATTTCACTGATTTTTATAAGCAGGTCGACCGACGGCATCGTTCTGTCGTTTTCCCACTGGCTCACGCTCTGACGCGTTACATATAGTTGATTGGCGAGTGCGTCCTGAGACAATCCTTTTTCTTTTCTGAGGGTTTGAAGATTTTTTCCGAACGTCATTTCATCAAACCGTCCTTATCATAGTAATCTTTGTCGGATATTTCGTCCTTATCGTCCAAGTTGTATTCACTGCTCTTAAACATTCCGGAGCCCATGCGGTAATTGGTTTTCATTACCCTGGCGATCCCGCCTCCGAGGATGATAACAACAATGATGAGCGGAATAATGTACCAGCCCATAAACTCACCTCCTGTGTTTGATGAGTCGAGTATAATATACCTTCTCAAAAAAGTAAAGAAAGAGCTGCTTTACATCAGTGTTTATGCGGAAAATCAAGGTTTTTCCAAAACAAAAAAAGTTCGCGATACCGTACGGGATCATCAAATAAAAGCAGGGACAAAACAAATTGCCCCCGCAAAATTTTTATGCCGCTTTGGCTGTAGCGGCTTCGGTCGCTTTTTCGTCGGCTTTTCTTGTAACGTTATCGCCGTAGATAGTTGTCCAGTCATCCTTCATCGAGACAGCTGTCCATCCGTTTTCCTCACAGCTCTTGCGCATTTTCTCGGCCTTTTCGATGTTGCCGTTCTCGCGCTCGAGATCATCGCAGCAAAGCAGATATGACGCGCTTTTATACTTGTTGTTTGTAATGGTATAGTTTGCCATCGCGCCGTCACCCGAGGAGTTGCCGAAGCAAAGCACAGGCTGCTTGCCGATCTCGCGCTCAATTACGCTCACCTTGTTCATCTTGAGGTTTTTGATGATGAATGTACCGCCTGTGATAAGTTTGTCATCGTGAGCAAACGTATAGTTTACGCCGTCCTCGTCGCCCTGGTTAGAAGCAACAAGGGTCTCATCCGAGCCGATCATATTGCCAACCGGGATATTGATCTTGCCGTCGCACAGACCTCTGGTGATAAGTCTGTCGGTGCCGCTGACGACATAAACGTTAAAGTCGTTCGCCTGCAAATAGTCAACGACCTGAAGCATAGGCTGATAGAACGAGTCGGACATTTTGAGGTTGTTGTAACCTTCTTCGGGCTGTTGAGCGTAGTTCTTGACATAGGCATCAAACTCATCGGGCGTCATTCCCTTGAACGCCGACGCTACCGCCTCACCGTGCTTTTGAGCAAGGTCGTCGGGGTATTTTCCTGTGTCAAAATACTTCTTGATCTCCTCGCAGACCTGCTTCTCTTTATCGCTCGCCTTATCCTTATAATCGGGATCCTCCATCACGCGGTGATACAAAATCTTATGGTCAAAGTATCCGGGATCGGTCTCACAGCAGAGCGTGCCGTCCATATCAAATACCGCGATACGGTCCTCAACGGGGATAAAGTCCTTTGAGTTCTTGTCCGTGATCGCTTTCATATATTCGGTCATCTGGGATTTCAAGGGAGCTTTTTCCGTCCAAAGCGACAGGCTGTCTCCATTTGCGGGCGCGGTCACTTTGTTAGTAGTTTCCGCAGCCGATGATTCTGCACTTTTCTGTTTTGAATTTCTGTTTTTTGCCGTGAACAGCCACGTGCATGATACGGCAACCAGCGCAACAGCCAAAACCACCGCGGTGATTTTCCAAGGCAAGCCCGCGCCTTTTTTCTTTTTCTCCATAGTAATACTCCTTATAATAAAATTTTTTCAAGGATATCGCCCGCGTCTTTGCATAGATCGGCGCAGGTGAGCCTTGTTTTGATCCTGATCCCGAGCAGCTCGCGGCAAACCAGCGAGCCGTTTTTGTTTTTGAACTCCTCCGCAAAGCGTCTGAATGCGTTGTTTGCCTCAGCTTTGTTTTTACCCTTGGCAAGCCCGATCACCATATTGGCGCCCGTGACGGTACCGCAGGTCTCTCTTAGTCCGCCCATTCCCGCGCCGAACGACGCGGCGATCATCATTGCGGTCTCTCTGTCCATTCCGTATTCCTCGCAGAACGCCAAAAGCACCGCTTGGGCACAGTTGCAGCCGTTTTGAAAATTGCTTTTCGCGATATCGCCCTTTGTCATATCATCACTCTCTCGGTTTACCTTTTTAATGTGATTATATCATTTGTTTCCTCTGCGGTCAATAACGATTTTACAACTTATGTGCTGTTTTGGGTTTATGTGTGTTTTTTTGGCTTTTTTGATACAAATATGCTTGTTTTTCTTGACAATTTCTCATATAAATTATATAATTTGGTTATGTATTGCTATACAAATATATATAAGGAGTTTAACTATGAAAAAGCTATTCACCAAGGCTGTTGCCGCTTTGTTGGCGGTTGCCCTTTTGATTCCCGTGGGAACGATGGCTGCGTTTGCGGATACAAATGAAGCCACAAGCGATTCGAGCTTCTATTACGGCTCATTCTACTACCGTCCCGGCGAGGGTGAGATCTACGGCTTATCAGACAGCATCGACTACTACGCTTACTCAGATGATTATTTCAAAAAGAGCGGCAAGGATTATGACGTCCACCTCTCGACCTTGAGCATGGAGCTTGCGGAGGCTTCCGTAAGCAGTACGCGCGAGCCCTTCACACCCGAGGGTTATGCTCATAAAAACCGGGATGTAATCGCCTTTTTGGAGGATGTTGGTTTTTCGGATATCGAGATCAACGAGGATTACAGAACAAAGCCCACAAAGGACTCTATCGGCGTTGCCTGCGCTCATAAAAAGATCGTTCAGGACGGCAAAGAGTACACAATGATCGCGATCGTACCCCGCAGCGCGGGTTATGAGATGGAGTGGGGCAACAACTTTGAGCTCGGCTCTGAGGGAGATGCAACAGGCTTTGACAATTCTTCGGACAAATGCCTTGATTTTACTCGCGATTACATTGAAAAGACCGGTCTTTCCGGCGATATCAAGATTTGGACAGTCGGCTACAGCCGCGGCGCAGCGATTACAAACCTGACAGCCAAGAAGCTCATCGACGACCCCAACGCTGTTTTGGGCGACGCTGTCACACTCGCTCCCGAGGATCTGTACGCTTATACCTTCGGTACTCCCATTGCGGCGGATTCAGCACAGTCTCCCCGTGCTGAAAAGTACTCCGGTATCTTTAACATCTATCAGGATTCCGAGCTTCCTTCCGTAATGGCTCCCATTGAGATGGGCTTTGACCGTTACGGCACGGACTATATGATTAAGGATGACGCAAAATACGACGAAATGCTCAAAAACCTCGCTATCTGCAACCCCGGCATCTATGAGGAGTTTGTAGCGTCTACATCATCCGAAAACTTTGCTCCCGCAAAGATCGGCTTCGCTGACGGTTCGATCGGTATGGTAGAGGACAAAAACTCTTATATCCCGGACGACGCCGCAACTTTCCTGAAGGGAATCGGCACTTACCTTACAGAGAGCTCCGGCGGCAGAGAGGGTTACGCCAAAAATTACGAGCAGGCTTTCTCTGACTTTATCGGCTACTACCGTTCTCTTAACGGAGAGGAAAGCTCCGCGTTCGGCAACGGCTTTATCAGCAGCCCCGAAACACTGGATATGGCTATTGCGATGTATGCTTACTTTATGAAGCAAAAATATAAAGACGAGATCAACGCGACCAAGGAAGAGATCACCGCGAAGGTACAGGAGATCATCGCGATCTTCTCAAAGGCTCAGGGCGACTCAAAGGACGGCAGCGAGCCTTTAGGCATCGACGCTAATCAGATCGCGTCTCTCGTATTGAAGTTCGGTAAATACTTACTTATGGACGCTGACGAGATCAGACCCATTGCGGCTCATTATCTCTGCGATGTCGAAGAGTACGCTATGACAATGTCCGGCGCAAGCCAGGAGATGATCGACAAGATCGCTAACCCCGAGGCTTCTTACGCGCTCGTATTCACGTTGTCGAACCTTCTGTTCGGCAATATCTGGCAGAGCAAGCAGGTTCATCCGCTTCTTATCAATAACGAGCAGATGAAGAACGCTGCAACACTTGTTGCAAACTTTACCCGTTTGATGTACGACCACACCAACGAGGTTTATATGTCCTGGCTCAGACTTGACGACAACTATTTCTCGGATTACACAACATTGACCGATGATCAGATCAACGGCTACCGCAGAGTTTACTTTAACACCGCTGACCCCGAAGATCTTGACGGCGAGATCCTCGACATCGAAGGCAGATCAATAGCTACTATCGAGGACGGCGTTCTTGTTGAAACCACTGACAAGTGGATCGGCTTTACAACCACCGACGACGGCGGATTCTTCCGTATCCCGATGGATCAGGAATACTACATCAAGTTCACCGACTTTACAGGTTCTATTAAAGCTGACGTAAAAGAGTACGATGTTTACACCGCTACCGCAAGCGAAAACTTCTCAGAGACCTCAAGATCAGTAAACAACGGTACTATTACACTTGTTCTTCCCGACCCCGAAGACGGCTACACCGTTCCCACCGATGTTGAATATCTGCTGATCGCGGACGATTCACAGGGCGGAGCATATCAGATCGGCGACGCTAACGGCGACGGAAAGGTTGATATCCTTGACGCGGCATTGATCCAGAAAGCCGCTGCCGACAAGGCTATCCTCACCGATGAGCAGGCACGCGCTGCCGA
>JBGULZ010000402.1:0-1626 GCA_045116595.1 Ruminococcus sp.
ATTGCCGACCATATCGTTAAGGTAGTAGCGGAACGAGTAGCCGATCGATGCTCCTGTTACGGCGAGAGGGAATTTCGGCGCGATCTCGCGCTCGACCATAAATTTATCCATAACGCTCTGGCTTCCGCTGCCCTTAAGTCTCGTGACGGGGTTTATTGCGCGGTTGGCTCCGCCGACGTCAGCCCAGTTTTGGATATCTCCGCCGTATATGTCTCTGACTTGCTCCACGGTAAGATCATCTACGGGATTCTTTTCATTGACAAAGAAAACGAACGCTTCCTTGCCGATCGGCTGATACACAAGCTCAACGCCCTGCTCTTTAGCGTACTGCTTTTGTTCCTCTGAGGGCGCGGCAGCGAGGAAAATATCCGTATCACCGTCCACGATCGCTTTGTATCCGCGGACGGTGTTTTTGTACTGCATTTTGCTGTCGGCTGCGAAATTTTCGCCGTAATAATTGTCGTCGGAAAATCTACCGCCTTCATATGTTACACTGCCCTCGGGATAAACGGCGTTGATGACGGATGCGTAAACAGGCACCAGTGCAGCCGCTCCGTCGAGCACAGGCAGATCGTCTTTTAGCTTCAGCGAGGAATCGACCTTTGCAAGCTCTGAGCCTTCCTCAAACGGCAGATACTTCTTTACGTCGATCATCTTGATTTGATCTGTTCCGCTGTAGTTGTTGCCGAGCCTTTGCGTCATAAGCAGATACACCGCCAGATTGATCAGCCCGAACATAAGTATGACAATGCCGAAAACCGCGAATGCCTGACTTTTCTTTATGCGCATATCACCACAACTCCTTTGAAATAAAATAGATAATAGAGCTGTGCTGATACGCGTTTGAATCATAGATCAGGTGAGCTGCCGTCAGCCCGACGCATACCGTCAGCACAACAGCGAGTATTATGAAAAATGTTTTTACTTTCATAACGATCTCCTTACATAATAGAGATTTCCCCGGTATTTATCTTTATAACCGTGATGATAATAAATATATCGACAGCGGCTGTAACAGTACCGATAATACCCGTTACGATCATTCTTATGATCTGCTTTTTGTTATCCTCGGAATAGTCCCGCTTGGGATGTTTTTTCTTTTCGTCATTATTCCTTATCAGCTCTGAAAGGCTGTAAAAGAACAGAATAATGCAGACAAGCGGGCTCACCGCAACAGCGCCTGCGACTATCATAATAATAATAGTCATTAATATACCTCCTCTACATAGCCGGTATCGCGCCCGAAATCAATAAAGTCAATTCTACAATAACATACACGGCAATAGCGCCGACAACTGTTCCTATAACACCGGTCACTATCATTATTATCGTTTGGTTTTTGATTCCGGTTTTGAGCTTTTCATAGGGATTATATCTCAACCCCTGTTTATATTTTATCAGCCTTCGCAAACTTTTAAAAAAGAAAATAAAGCAAACTACCGGACAACTGACTATGATCGAAACAATCAACAACAGATCCATAAATATCCCCTTTCAAAACTTACTAAGCTAACGAGCGAAAAATCAGCCGGCGTAAAAACTCTCCTTGTAATACTAAATCAGGAAGCTATTTCAGTAACGCGACGATCTCCGGTGGAATCAGATACAGATACGGCGCGGTCAGCA
>JBGULZ010000403.1:0-3234 GCA_045116595.1 Ruminococcus sp.
ACAAAAAGCTTTCGGACGCGCAGATACGCAAGACATTGCTCAAAAAATTTCCGCCGTATATGGTGCCTCGCTTTTTGGTTCAGATAGACCAATTCCCGCTTACTCCGAACGGCAAGCTCGACCGCAAGGCGCTAAAGGAACCGAGCGCGGCGGACTTCCAAAGCGAGTATATCGCGCCCGAAACCGACGAGGAAAAGAAGATCTGCGCCGCGTTTGAAAAGATTTTGAATGTGGACAAGGTCGGCGTGAACGACGATTTCTTCGCGCTCGGCGGCGACTCTATCAAGGTAGTTATGCTCCAGGAGGAGCTTGAGGGATTCGCGCTCTCGTCCTCACAGATTTTTTCGCTCAGAACTCCGAAGGCTATCGCCGGAAGCGCCGGGGGCGGAGAGCAGATCTCATTTGAATATGAGGAAAAATCCGCCTATCCGATGACCGACGCCCAGCTCGGCATCTACCTTGCGAATATGCAGGAGCCGCAGAGCCTTGAATACAACAACCCCGCGTCGATGTTCTTCCCGAACTCTGCGGGTATCGACGCCGAAAAGCTTGCCGAAGCGGTCAAAAAGACCGCCGGGCTCTATCCGTTTATGAAGGTCTGCGCAAGGGTTATCGACGGAGTGCCGAGCGTGTGCCCGGTTAAGGATATGAAGCTCCGCGTTGACATCGAATCGACCGACGAAACGGACGCGGACAAGCTCTGCGCGCGTTTTGTAAAACCGTTTGACTTTGAAAACGGACCTCTGTTCCGCTTTAAGATATTTATCACACCTGCCGGGCTGTACTTCTTCAACGACGTCCATCACCTTATCACCGACGGCACTTCCACCTCGGTGTTCACGCAAAACCTCGCAAAAATCTATATGGGCGAGGCTCCCGCCGAGGAAGAGGTCAACGGCTTTATGCTCTCGTCATATGAGCAAAAGCTCAAAGAAAGCGAGCGTTACGCCGAGTGTCAAAAATTCTATGACAATATGCTCGCGGGGGTAGAGACCGACTCAAACATCATCCCCGACCAGATCGACGATCCGCCCGAAAAAACCGGCGCGCAGATCGAGTTCAGCCTCAAAGAATTTATGCCGGTTTCCACCATAGCGGAGATCTGCAAAAAGCTCAAGGTGACCGAGAACACACTGTTCCTCGGCGCGTTTGCCTACGCTCTCGCAAAGCAGGGCGGTCAGGAGCAGTCGCTGTTCTGCACAGTTGAGAACGGCAGACACACCCCCGAGCTGAGGAACACCTACGGTATGCTCGTTCATACCCTGCCCGTCTGCGTCGATATCGACGAAACCGCGGGCGTTGACGCGTATCTGTCAAAGGTTCAGGAGCAGCTGTTTGACTGCCTGAACCACGACCTCGTCTCTATCGTTCAGCTCGCGAACGAATACGAGGTAAATTCCGACATAATTTTCGCCTATCAGGGCGAGATGCTCAACGGCGTTGCGCTGGGCGGAGAATTCATCCCTTACCATATCCACAAATCGGGCGACGCTATGTCAAAGCTCTCGCTCGACGTTCTAAAGCGCGGAGACGACTATACGCTCTCATTCGAGTACCGCGCGGATCTTTACCTTAAAGAAACTATCGAAAACTTCGCGAACCTCTACATCAATATCGTCAGAGGCTTGCTTGAATGTGAATACTTAAATGAGATCATCTTCTGCGGCGACAGGGAAAAGGCGTTTTACCGCTCGTCAAATGACAACCGCCTTGAATTTGACCGCTCGCTCACGCTTGTAGATCTGTTCCGCAGTCAGGCAGAGAACCATCCGGATAATATCGCGATCGGCTTCAAGGACAAAACGCTGACTTACGCGCAGCTTGACCGCTATTCCGAAAACCTCGCCAAGCTCCTTGCAAAGCACGGCGTAACGCGCGAGGTGCCCGTAGGAATCATGGTCAAAAGGTGCGAGCTGTTCCCGGTCTGCACCATCGCGGTATTAAAAGCCGGAGGCGGATGCCAGCCGCTCGACAGCAACTATCCGCAGGACAGACTTATGTATATGCTCGAGGATTCAAAGGCGCCAGTAGTCATAGCGGACGACGAGCTCGCGCCGATAATCGACGGCTACAGCGGCGTTATCCTCTCGGCAAATGAGATATACGACCTGCCCGAGGACAATGATACAACACTCACTCCGCCCGCTGCGGATTCATTGTTCGCGCTGATCTACACCTCGGGCTCAACAGGCAAGCCCAAGGGCTGTATGCTCGAGCACCGTAACCTTGTAAACTTCTGCCTCGCGTTCAACGAGAAGTTCAGCGTTACCGCCGAGGATCACTTCGCGGCATACGGCGCGTTCGGCTTTGACGCGTCAATGCAGGATCTTTATCCCGCACTCACGGCGGGAGCTTCGGTGTATATCGTTCCCGAGGAGACAAGGCTTGATCTGCCGGGGCTCAATGAGTTTGTCTTGAACAATAAGATAACGATGATGGACTGCACCACCCAGCTCGGACGGCAGTACGTCACCACATATCCCGACAGTCCCTATATGAGGACGTTCACCGTCGGCGGCGAAAAGCTTGTTCCCTGCGCACCGCCGAACTTCAGCTTTGTAAACACCTACGGTCCCACCGAGTGCACTATCTACGTCACCGACTACGAAATCGACAAAAAATACGATTCAGTGCCGATCGGCAGATCCTTCGGCAACTGTGATATTTATATCGTTGACAAGCAAAACCGCCTGTTGCCCGCGGGCGCGGTCGGCGAGCTTGTTATCTGCGGCTATCCCGTCACGCGCGGCTACCTTAACCGCCCCGATCTGACGGAGGAAAAGTTTATCCCCAACCCCTTCTTTGATATAGAGGGCTATGAGAGAATGTACCTAACGGGCGATGTTTGTCGCTATCTTGCCGACGGAAACGTTCAGTTTGTCGGCAGGCGCGACGAGCAGGTCAAGATCCGCGGCTTCCGCATAGAGCTGACCGAGATCGAGCGCCGTATCCGTGAATTCAAGACTATCCGCGACGCGAGCGTTATCGCAAAGGATTTGCCGGGCGGCGGCAAGGCGGTCGTTGCCTATGTAGTGTCCGACTCAACCGTGGACGTTCCCGCGCTCAACAGCTTTATCGCAGACGAGCTGCCTAAGTATATGGTTCCGTCCGTCACTATGCAGATCGACAAGATACCGCTTAACCCCAACGGCAAGGTCGACAAGCGCAAGCTGCCTGAGCCGTCCTTCAAAAATGACGACGAAGGAGCAAGGGCGCTCAATAAGCTCGAAGAAC
>JBGULZ010000404.1:0-2278 GCA_045116595.1 Ruminococcus sp.
ACAATGGCGGGGGATAGAGGTCCCCGAAGTCCTGCTCAGCGGCCACCACGCCAATATTGAAAAATGGCGAAAAGAAAAAAGCCTTGAGGTCACGGCGAAAAAACGACCCGATCTGCTCGAAAAAAACGGCGGGTAAACGCCGTTGCTTTAGCGTGATAAATTGCTGAATTTGTGTAAAATTCGACAAAAATGCAAGTGTATCTTGCTATATGTTGATTGATAACTGTTTAATATTACAAGATTTGTTGTAATTATGCACAATAAACGGGCAGAAAATTCTACACTGGGTGAGTATTAATACGAAATTATTTTATTATATTGACCTCGCAATAAAAATTTATTATAATACTTATTAATCGAGGCAAAAATAAGGATAATGTTTTATTCGATCATTCAATATTAACTTTGAAGAGAAGAGGGTATCTATTATGTACGTAAAGGAAGTATTGGTTCAGAACAAGGCAGGCTTACACGCCCGTCCCGCCACATTCTTTATTCAGAAGGCTAACGAGTACAAGGCTACTATCTGGGTAGAGAAGGAAGAGCGCCGCGTTAACGCAAAGAGCCTTTTGGGTGTTCTTTCACTGGGCATCATCGGCGGTACTAACATCAAGATCATCGCTGACGGTTCGGACGAGACTGAGGCGGTCGAAGGTCTTGCAGAGCTTGTTGAGTCAGGCTTTGCCGAGTAATTTGTATTGAACATAATCTTAAGGGCGGATTTTATCCGCCCTGTTTTTTCGTTAGAGAGTAGGTGAGACTGTGAACCCTAAAATCGGAGATCTGCGCAAAAAGGCAATGGCGCTGCCGCTGCTCCCGGGCGTGTACATTATGCACGGCAAGGACGGCGGGATAATCTACATCGGCAAGGCTAAGGCGCTCAAAAACCGAGTCAGCCAGTACTTTGGCTCGCAGAACAATCACCCCGAAAAGGTTCGCCGTATGGTCGACAACGTCGACGATTTTGAGTACATCATCACCGACAGCGAATTTGAGGCGCTTATTTTGGAGTGCAGCCTTATCAAGCAGCACACTCCAAAGTACAACATCCTGCTCAAAGACGACAAGGGCTACAGCTATATTCGCGTCGGGTCGGGCGACTGGGGAAAAATCTCCTACGTCCTGCAAAAATCCGACGATGACGCGCAGTATATCGGCCCCTACAAAAGCAGCTACTACGTTAAATCCGCGGTAGAAGAGGCTAACAAGATTTTTATGCTGCCCACCTGCGGACGAAAATTCCCGCAGGATTTCGGCAAGGGCAGGCCGTGCCTCAACTACCACATAAAGCAGTGTATGGCACCCTGCACCGGCAGGGTCAAAAAAGCCGACTATAAAGAAGCCGTTAGCCAGGCGCTCGACTTTTTGAAGGGCGGTTCGTCAAATTCCGTAAAGCAGCTGACAAAGCAAATGGAAGAGGCTGCCGAAAGCCTTGAATTCGAGCGCGCGGCAAAGATCCGCGACCGAATCGCCGCCGTAAAAAAGATGGGCGACAAGCAAAAGGTCGTCGCCAACAAGGTGCTTGACGAGGACGTTATCGCGGGCTTTTCAAACGACGGCAAAACCTGCTTTCAGGTGTTCCGCTTTGAGGGCGGAAGGCTGTTTGACCGAGAGAGCTTTATCTTTGAAAGCGGCGAGGAAGCGACCGACCTCGAGGAGTTTTTGCTCAGATACTACACACTCAGGCGCGACGTTCCCAAGAATATCGCGCTCGACAGAGAGTTTGACGGGCTCGAGGATCTCTCGCGCTGGCTGAGCGAAAAGCGCGGCAACAAAGTGAACGTCACCGTTCCGCAGCGCGGAGAGCAGGCGCAGCTTGTATCTATGTGCCGTTCAAACGCCGCCGAGGCGCTCGCCCAGCAAAAGGGCGCTACCGTGCGCGAGTACAGCGTGCTCGAGGAGCTCAGGCAAATGCTCGGGCTTGAAAACCTGCCCGAATACATCGAGTCCTACGATATCTCAAACCTCGCGGGTACCGAAAACGTCGCGGGAATGATAGTTTACAAAAACGGCAAGCCATATAAATCCGCCTACAAAAAGTTCAAGATCAAGGGCTTTGAGGGGCAGGACGACTACGCCTCAATGGCGGAGGTTTTGCAGCGGCGTTTTGAGGAATACTATAAAGCGGAGGAAGCCGACGAGGGTTTCGGAAAGCTGCCCAATCTTATCCTGCTCGACGGCGGCAAGGGACAGGTCGCCGCGGTAAAAGCCGTGCTTGAAAGAATGAATATCTCGGTGCCGCTTTTCGGTATGGTAAAGGACGACAAGCACCGCACGC
>JBGULZ010000405.1:0-2348 GCA_045116595.1 Ruminococcus sp.
ACAAGTGACGGGGGGAGGCTTTAAAATCGTTCAAGAAAAAAATAAAAAAACCAATATTTGAATAATACACGCACCTCCGCCAATAATAAAAGCGGAGGTGCTTTTTTATGAGCAAACATTACAGCGGCAACAGCCGGAAAAGAAAATCCCGCCGCGAAAAAATCGGATTTTACACCGCGTTTTCAATCTGCCTGATAGCGGTTTGTATGGCGGTATTTTCAACATACAACACCGTGAACAACTCCGCTAAGCAAAAGCTGACCGATTCGAGCAGCGCAAAGCAGGTCAACCAGCCCGTGACGGGCATCCACGCCACTCCGCCCGCGCCGACTATCGGTGACATCGGCAAAAAGAGTGAGCCGACAGTTCCCACCGGGATCGCCGATACTAAAGAACCGACGATCCCCGCTACCCAAAAGCCAACCTACAGCTCAGACGCCCTGCAGACGATGCTCGCCGCAGATATCAGCCTTGGCTTCCCCGTAAAGGGCGGCAACGTTCTGCGCGAGTACAGCAAAGAGAGCGTGTATTTTAAAACACTTAACGTCTGGAAGCCTCACAGCGGCGTCGATTTTGCCGCGAATCTCGGCGACGATGTTGTTTCGATGAGCGACGGCGAGGTCACCAAGGTGGGCGAGGACAAGCTCTTGGGCAAAACCGTTGAGATATCCGTCAACAACGTTGTCTGCACCTACTGCGGACTGGGAGATGTTAAGGTCAAAAAGGGCGATACCGTCAAAAAAGGCGATAAAATCGGAGTCGTCGGCACTGTTCCGTGCGAAGCGAGCGACAAAAACCATATCCACGTCGAGGTCAAGGTAAACGGAACTCACGCCGACCCGATATCTTTTATCAACAATGAGGATTAATTTCCGGATCGCCTGAATAAAATAAGATATAGCCCTCGTCTCGTTTTAGGGGCAAAAAGCAAAAGCCCGCGCAAATCTATCTTTCCTGCGCGGGCTTTTGCCGTAAAATAAAAGCAGGGCTGCTCAATGAACAACCCTGCGTCCGTTTGATTTTATGTCAACGAAAATCACTAAGCGATTTTTCAATTAAAATTCCTTTTAATGGTTTGTAAGCCGCGCTTACCTCTCGCTCTCGTGCCATTCCTCGTTGCCGAAAATAAAATCGTCAATATCCATGATGACAAACCTCATGTTTTCACCTCCTAAATCAATGATACAGTATATTCAGGAGGACTGAAAATATGCCGATTAAATTTGATCGAGCAAATTAATGTAATCGACAATCAAATCAGCGGCGATCTCAGGCTCAAGATTCGTGGTATTGATACACAAATCATAATTGTCGACCTGACCCCACTTTTGTCCCGAATAAAAACTGTAATAGTTAGCTCTGCTTTTATCCGCTTTCAAAATTGCCTGCTTAGCCCTTGCAGGCTCAATGTCATTTCTTTCAACGGCGCGTTTTATCCTGCTTTCAATGTCAGCATAGATATATACTCTGATCACGTTGGGAGCGTCTTTCAGCACATAGTCGGCGCATCTTCCGACAACAACAAAATATTCGTTCTCCGATTTTTCTTTAATGATTTTGTGCTGAATAATGTAAAGCTGATCATTAAGAGGCAAATCGCCCATTGAAGATGAGAATCCGTTTCCGTAATTATAGAGTCCTACGGAAAGCGAATAAAGCAAACTGTTTGCGGGCTTTTCGTCCGCTTTTTCGAATACCTCGGGAGATACCCCGCTTTCTTTGGCCGCAAGAGATATCAATTCCTTGTCATAAAACCCGATGCCGAGTTTGTCAGCCAAAAGCTCGCCGATCTCGTGTCCACCCGAGCCGTACTGCCTTGTGATAGTTATAATTCTGTTGCAGCTCATTCTTCTCACCTCGATATTTGCATACGCATAAAAGAATAATGAATGGTTTTATTTCTTTTATGTAATAATATAATAACATAATTATTTTAAAAGTCTATACTTTTTTGTTTTGTTTTAAAAATTTGTGGATATTAGCCAAACATACGCCCTTCGGATTATTTAAAAACACAAGGCTAAAACGCAAAATGTTACAAATTATATGTATAAACGGCGTTTTGCAGGGAAAACAAAATTGAGCTCAAGATAAAACCGTTCAAACAAAAAGATATTATTAAACTTTGCTCAACAAAAAATTTCTGACAAAAATTTCAAAAAAAGGTGTTGACAAAGGGAGATGGTTGATGTATAATGTTATTCGCACTATTAAGGCACGGGTGCGAAAACACCCTTTATTTTTTGCCCCAAAATGTGCACAGAACCTTGAAAATTGAACAATAAGGAAATAAAGAAACCCGTAATGACTTTGAGTATAGTAAACTCAAATCTTACAGTGAGATGTAC
>JBGULZ010000406.1:0-10143 GCA_045116595.1 Ruminococcus sp.
TAACTCATTTCTTCCGGCATATTCTTTGCCTTATCTATTCCGGTACAGACAAAAATCACGTTCTTAAACTCTGCATTTTGGAAACTAACATCGCGCAAATCGCAATTTATAAAGCAAACGTTTTGTAAATGGGCATCCTTAAAGGTCGTTTTCCGTAGATTGCAATTACAAAAATCAACACCAATTAAGCTGGTACTGTTGAAATTGCAATTTGTAATAATAGAGGCTCTGTATCTCACATTCACAAATTTGGCACTTTTGAAAATAAGACCATGCATATTTGATTTATAGCAATACTTATCATGTATACCTTGAATCTTTTTATGACAATTTGTCAGCGTAAAATATACGCGTTTATTCATTAGTTTTCTAATGCGTTCCCGTTTTAGCCGTTTTGCGTTTCGTATTTTGCGTTTTTTACCTTTTTCCAAAACTTTTACCTCATTACGATAACAGATTATATTTTATCTATGTCAAATCAGTTTTATACAGTAAATTTCATATTAGGATTAAACTTATTTATCGTATCCGACGGATCAATATAGCCGAATTTGATTCTCGATAAAGTACCTCTGTCAAAGTCAACTGACAAAACAGACTGATTATCCATTACTGCATGAACGATGGTGTGATTGACCGGCAGCAATGCAAACATATCTCTTGCTATTCTTATGCTGAGACTGCACACAAAATCTTCGAGTAAATCGTGATAATCCTGACGGTTCATTGTTCTTCGTGCCTGTGAAAGTACGTCTGTATTGACAGTGTATTCAACCTCTATTTTGTCAGGATCATCTGTTCCAAATTCAAAGTTGGTTCCGTAATCCAACAAATCATCTAAAGGATTCACTTCATATATGAGTTGCAGATATGTATCAATATCTCCGTTCAGAACATCGGGTGCTACAGAGTAGTAATAAGACCACATCTGCTGATTATATGAATCCTCCGGCGCTGTGGGAGATACTAAAATCTCCGTCCAGTCGATTGTATCGTCAGCAGTTTTATGAATAGATTTCAGCGTATTATAATCTACCTGTTTTGCCGCGGCATTTACGACTGGTTCACGAATATAGTTAGCTTGCGATTGAGGTTTTGAAGGAACACAAGGAGCGATCGGCTGTTGTTGGGGCTGCGAGTTTCTGTTACGGTTTGACGAATTGTTACCCGTTTTCTTTGTATCAACGTAGTATAATCCTGTGCCGGGAACACCAACAGTTGTCGTTACTTGCCCTTTTGTATTGATCGTTTTGCGGAATCCGGGGACTCCTGCGCTGACACTCATTCCGCTTTTACCGAAATTCAAACGGACGCCCGGAATAAGCGATATGCTTTTACGAAATCTAAGTCCCATTATAAAGCACCTCCCATAATAACACTGGCATCATCTTTTGAGCCGTTCTGACGGGCAAGCTCAATCAGTTTTTCACAGGCTTGCAACGAGATACCGTAATCATCAATGGTATCCTCTAATTCGTCGGTACTGAGATAGTCATGGATTCCGTCAGATGTAATCAGTATTGGTGAAGAAATCACAATAGCGGATACCTTTGCCTTAAATAATGCAGCTGTTCCGCCGCCGAAGCATGCAATTATTTCATTCTTTTTATCAAAGCTCTCGGCTTCTTCTGGGGATAACTGTCCGCTTGTGATCAGATAATTCAGTGTGGTATCATCGGTTGTCAACTGTTTGAGATATTTTCCGCCTTGCAGCGCATATACGCGCGTGTTGCCAATATGAAAAATCTGCGCTTTGTCTTCGACGAAACAAACACCCGATACGGTAGTCGCCATATTATTGTACTGCGGGTTTGCCTGAGATAATCCAATCAAGTCAGTATTTATTTGTGACAGCAATTCAAAACTAACAGGTTTTGCATTGCTCAACCTCGTTGCGACAAAATGCGAAGCAACTGCCCCGGCATTATTCCCTCCAACGCCATCTGCCACCGCAACAATTCCTTTTTCAACATCCGTGATAAAAGATCCTCCGGCAATAACAGATTGCCCGAGTATCATTCTATCTTCATTCTCAGATTTTCCTATACCGATTTGGGAGGAAGCGTAAAACCTCATAATTTACTCCTTGTACAAATCAACGCCGGAGGATTGGCGGCGGTATCTATTTCGTCTATCGTTACCGCAGCATTTTCAAAAACTTCATTGTCAAATAAGTATCTTGATAACGGATTTATCAACAGGTTTTCCACTACATTACCGATACCGCGACCGCCGTTTGCGAGGTTATTATTTGCTTCCTCTGTCAGTGTCGCAGCAGCGTTGTCCGAAAGTGATAACGTGATGTGCTTTTCAACAGCCAGATTCTTAATGATTTTCTGAACCTGTGAATCCAGAATCAGCTTTGCAACGTCCGGATGGATAAAATCAAACACCACGATATTTTCGCCGATGCGGTTGAGGATTTCCGGTCTGCCGAGTTGGAGCTTGAAATAATCTTCGACCGCTGTGCGTACCCTTGTTTTCACCTCGTCATACGGCATATCACTGTTGACGTTGCTGTGCCTGTTGCCGAATTCATCAATGGTATATATTCCGAGATTGCTTGTAAAAATAATAATAGATTCTGAAAAATAGACAGTATTGCCTTGTCCGTCTGTCATTCTGCCGTCCTCTAAGATTTGGAGGAATTTGTCCAGAACCGACGGATGGGCTTTTTCTATTTCATCAAACAGCAGAATTGAAAACGGATTCTTTTTGACGGCATTTGTGAGCTGACCACCTGCTTCATAACCGACATATCCGGGAGGCGCTCCTAACAGCTTTTGATCGCTGTGACTCTGACCGTATTCGCTCATATCAAAACGGATACAGCAGCTTTCATCTCCAAATAACAGCTCCGCTAATGTTTTTGCGGTTTCTGTTTTACCGGTACCTGTCGGACCTGCAAAGAACAACACACCCTTAGGACGGGTATGGGAAGAACCCTGCAAGCCTGACATTCCGGTAACCGCTCTTTTGATAACATCCAGTGTTTTGGTAACGGCATAATCCTGTCCTTTTACGCGGGATTCAAAATGAGCCTGCGCGTTCCGCAGTTCATCTAAATCAAGGGATTTCCACGGATTTTCTTTAACACCGTATTTATACAGGTCAACCACGTCACATAAATCCTTGATGCGGATCCTCTCGTTCTTGCACAACATTCGTAAGCCGTTTAGCTCCGTAAAGCTAAAGCCATCTGTCAGTGCGACAAATCTGTCCTGTATCTTTTCCAGTTCGTCCGGATGTTCGTTATAATAACCGTTATCCTCGCGGTAAACATCACCGGCAAAGAAGGTCGGGAAGTTTCTGCCCTTTATCAACGCTTCGCGTTCTTCTTTTGACGGCGCGGAAATAGTTATCATCTTCACATTCGGATTTTGCAGATAGAACCATGCAGGGATATCATTAGCCTTGTTGGTAATTAGAATCAGTAAGTTTTTTAATGTGCCGTGCTCGGGTGTTCTGACATTCTTGGCTTCGAGTGATGCCTGTATCAAAGAAGTAAAGCTGTCAACCTCCGCCTGCGTCATATTGTCTGGATTGATAATATAACGCGAGGCAAAGTTCATAATCATTACGCTTGCTTCCTTGTTTTGTGATAAGACATTCCGCGTGACGGCAGCCGCAGAATTGTCTCGGCTACTTCTAAAATCAGCGCGGATATACCCGTTTTCCGGGGACGTACCGCTCAGTGCGGCAAAGGTGTCCAGATATCCCTTCTCACAATTGTTATAAAAGCCCTGCATACTGTCATAAAACACAATATTCTGATAACCGGTATCCTTGAAAAAGTAATGCAGATATTCCGGAAGACGAAGGATAGAGCCCTTTGGTGTACTTCCTTCCTCCGGATATTGATACGAATCCAGCACATTGCCTTCCAAAAGTATCAACGGCTTTATTTTGCAGAAGATTTCAAGCTCTCTGTGCCATTTTGAAATGTAGTCGGACATAGTTATACCTCCTATCTATTATCGTAATACTCGGACAGTGGGTGAACTTCGCAGCCGCTTTGTCGCGCCGGTTGTAGAATTGCGCTTCCTAATCTACAATAAATCCTACATTTTGGGTTATCCGAGTAAGGTTTTTTACCCCGCCATCGGGTATCAGTACCTAAAAAGACTAAATTGCAATTTAAATCTATTAAAAAAGTATCAACAATAGATACACTATTGGGTATTATCAAATCGGTAAGTTTATTACAATTTGAAAAAGCAAAATCCTCAATTGATGTTACACCTTCCGGAATAACAACATCTTTTAGATTATGACACAAACTAAAACAATTTTTTGGTATAGTTGTTACACTTGATGGAATAACTATCCGCGTAATCCCGGAGGAGAAAAAGCAATGGTGATCCAGTTCTATAAGCTTTTCAGGCAGAGAGACAATTTTTAATGCTTCACATTTTTCAAATGCATAACACCCAATAGATAAAACACCGGAACCAATAACAACACTTTCAAGTTTTACACAATTACCAAATGCATATGGGCCGATGGATGTAACCGAATCAGGGATAACCACATGTTCGCATGTCAAATTTTCAAAAGCTTGATATCCAATTTTTTTAACCTCAATTCCATTTATTGTTGAAGGAATAATAGTTGTGTGGTCATTAAAGCCATTATAGCCAGTAATTGTTATTTCTTGACCATTTCTTTCCGTATTGAATAAGCTTTCATCATTAGCACTTTTGTTGATATTTTGTCTTTCGTTTTCTATTGATGCTCTTATTTGTAATTCTATTTTCTTTTGTTCATCTACCAATCTTTTTGTGTTCTCGATTTCTTGACTGCCGAAAACAATTTCCTCATCAGACATAGAATTCACCAGAGAAACCAAACTTTGGTTTCTTCGGCGGTTTTGTAAATATTCCGTAATGCGTTCTGACTTTTCCATCATGCCGATTGTATTCAGTGTGTTTTCCAACTCTGCAACTTTGTTTTCAAGTGCCTCTATTCTTTTTTGTAAATCCATTTCACTCATAACAATACCTCAAAACTCAAAACCCTTGTTATGTATTCCAACTGAAACATAACCGTCAGCTGTAGCAAAATTCTGTATCTGATTCGTCGCGGTCAAAAGGTAGTTTTCGTATTTTTCTCTCAGGCTTTCATTCAGAATATAAATCTGTTGATTATCCGAACCGCGGAGGACAGCGCCGTTGTTGCGTTCTTCGATGTATTCACCGTCTATCAATACTGCTATTTTATCAAGGCTTTTGTCTTGCAGCTCTTCCATTTTGTAGCCTGTATATACCAGAATATCCTCATTGATCGTATAAAGGAACTCAACTAACTGTCGGAAGTCTTCAAACTGATACAAAGGATCGCCGCCGGTAAGCGTAAAGCCGTCAATCGAATTTTGTTCGCAGATTTGTTGTATCAGTTTTTTTACAACGGAAAAATCGACCATATACCGCTCTTGAAATTCCCATAACTCCGGATTGCTGCAGCCCCTGCATCTTCTCGGACAGCCGCAAAACCATATGCCGATCCGCTTTCCGGGACCGAACACTTCGACGGGATATAGAATCCTTGCTATGTACATGGACCTATCCTCACCAGAAAATACGCCGCCTGCTCCTGTCGGTTACCATTGATATTCATACCGCCGAGACCGATCTCATCACCGTCGGCGAGCTTTGTCTTTTCGGTTATCTTTTGGTTATTGACAAAGGTATAATTTGTACCGCTGAGGTTTTCAATCCAAAGCTCATTATCCTCCACGGTGAGCTTGGCGTGAGCGCGGCTGACATAACTCTTGCTGTTCAGGTATTCGCGCATGACGCTTTCTCTGCCGACAGTTACTTCATCAGCCGTCACAGTATAGGCGTATTGTCCGTCTATACTGCTGAGAATAAAGGAAGGGGATGATTCTTCCGTATCGAGCGTCGGCGTGATATCGGAAATATCCTCGTGGCAGGCAGAACACTTGCGAGCATTTGCAGGATTTTTTGCGCCGCAGTCGCACAGACGTATCAGTTTGGCAGCCGATGGTACTTGTGCGGAATCGTTCTGCTGCACCATTTTTTCTGTTTCTTCATCGGTGATCTTAACGCTTGTCAGGTCTGCTTCGCAAAAGGCGCAATCCATCAAACACGGCTCGTTTTTCTCGTGACATTCGGGACAAATCTTATACTTATTCATAGCTTACTCCGCTTTCATTGTCTTTTTCTCCGCTGCTTTTCCTCGATGCGTTTGTGCGGAGAAGCGCTTGGTTTGCGACTTCATATCATAGTCGGATGTATTGATGATTGACGCATATGCCGCGTCAGGAGGCAACAGTTGAACACGGCTTGCCAAAACAACGCCCTTTGCCAGCAGGCGTTTTTCTATCTCCTTAAAGCTGTCGCAGAAAGATTCCATCTCATCGCACAACGCCGCGCTCTCGGCGTCGGTAGGCGTTCTGTCTTTGGTATCCAGCCCTCCAAGTTCCATAGCGATTTTGCCGTCTGGAGAATAGGTGACATTAACCGCCGTACCTTCGCCGTAGGTGAATAACTCATTTCGGAAATGCCTGCCGTTACGTTTAGTAACCTCACGGCTTCCGATAACGGAATAACCCATTTCGGTCATCACTTCGTCAAGAGCCTGCTGTATATAGGCTTGCTCGGCTTGCTTTTCCGCTGTGGCTTTGATTCTCTCTATCTCCGTTTGTAATACGGAAATCGACTCAACCGAAAACGGGTATTGCTGCGCCGCGAAATGATACAGCTCACACAAAGCTGTGTATTCCGAATACAGCGTTTCGTATTCCTCGTGGTTTGCTCGATATGCCTCTGCATAAGCCGCGCAGCGTTTCAAAAGCGGATTGACAGTAATGGCGATATGGTTCTTTAAGAACTGTTCATCAAGAATTGCCGTCGTAAGCTTTTCGGCGTGGCCCAATTCCGCGTATAATTCTTCGGATAACACTGCGGTTTTTCTGACTGTTTGAATCCTGCTTCTGATTTCTTCTTTCTTCTGGCTAACATTTGAAACAGCAGGACGAATATCGGCAAAGGAAGCCGAGAAACTGTCGTCCAATGCCGCAGCGATATCCGTTCTCACTTTTGCTTCGCAGGCAGAAACAATATTCTGTATCTCTTTTTTCAGCTGTTCAGCTTTTTTGAGGCTTTCGGAGGTTGCTTTTGCCGCCGACTCTAAGCTCGACAGACTATTGCTGTCAACTCGTGCGACCGTTGTTTCCGCTTCACTGATAACGCGGAGCAGTTCATTTGTCTTTTGTGCATAGCCGCCGTCGTTACCTAAACGCGACACAGCTTCCTTTGCAACAATGGTTTCGTGCTGTGCAGCGATCGAAAGGCGTTTCAACGCCACACGGTTTCTTTTGATTGTTTCATTTGCCACCGCCTTTGCGCGCTCGATCCGCCGCTGCTCGGCTAATATCCTACGCTGTTCGGGCGTTAGCGTATATCTTGATGATTTCGGTCCTGACATCTTACTCACCTTTTCAATTCATTGCGTTACCTTTTTCAAATTCTTCATCGTCTTTTTTATCTCTATAGCAGAATTACAACTATGAATAGATTCTTTGTAACTATTCAATTCTTGTCTTTCTTTTTCTATTGTGCTTTTATATCTGCTGAGATCAGAGTAGTCATTTGGAAAGTCAGCTTTTTCTGAATCCGGTAGTTTGAGCATTATATTGGTTCTTGCTTTAGAAAAAGAATCATTTTGAATACTATTATACTTGCCAACTAAAGTATTGCCGGTGGTTTTATCCAACAGTGATAATAAACAAAGCAGATCAGAAACACTTCTATAATCTCTTTCGGTTTCAGATATTAGCTGTAAAGCAACAGTCTTATTCTTGATTGTTTTATCTATGCTTTTTATTGCGTCTTGCTTTGCACTGTTTAACTTATTCACTTTTGATTCTTCTGATTTTCTTTTTGCCTTGAAGCCAAAATAGAATATTGCCGGCAGGTTTAATGCAGGCATTATGTAAGGTAACAGTTTTAATTTTTCTTCATTATACATCGATGATATTTGACTATAATGAATAGCGGTGCAAAAAACTATAGTAAATACTACTGTCAGAACAACTGTTACAGTAATTGCAGTTTTTGTTTGTAGCTTGGAAATCAGTATTATTGATATCGTAATCCAAATAAAATATGCCAGAATCACATACCACGGCATCAAAAAAACACATATGAGAAGTGCTATGGGATACATCACGCATATAAAACCTATTGCAATTATATAAATCCATTCCATAATATGCGCCTCAAATTATTCGCTTAAATTTCTACGCCAATTCTCCAATTCATTTCGCTTGCCCAACGCAATCAGCCATGCTTCAAGCTGCACATCCAGCGTATTGTTATAATCAATCATACGGTGGCAAAAGGTCTCAAATTCTTCATAAGAGGAATCCAACAGCGATTTCATATATGCGGTCAATTCCGGGACACTCTTTAATCTTTTGTCACCTACTGCAAACAGCTTTTGTCCTGAGAGCAGATATGCCATCGTGTAATAATCCATCATCTGACCGCGCTTATTACCGATGTTGATATTATAGGATGATTCCAGCGCCGCCGTTGCTCTTACCAGTTTTGCGTTTGTTGATTTTGTGTTGACAAGGTATTTGCTCAACAGTTCGTTTTTTAGAATACTGTTCCAGTAATCATAATCAGAGCGGTCTTTTGCCCATAACTTTTCAAGCATTTCTCTGCCAAGTGCCGGGAGCGATTCATAGGTGCGCCCGTACCAATAAAAACCTTGCAGTTCAGGATAAATGCGGTATAGAAGATTCCAAAAAACAATATCATCAGTTCCACGGTTGTTGGTAGCTTCTTCCTCTGCATCTATGCAAAAGCCTGCGATCTCAGGATCATAGTTTTTGAAAAAGCCTGACAGCAATCCTCTGTAAAGCTGTTTTTTACCTTCCTTCCAATTTGCCGCCAAAGCGGTAACAAGCGACGGCAAATCCCTGTATTTTTGCCCGAGGAATGGATAAGGCGGGATCGCGTTTTCGGCATTGATACCCGTTCCTTCGCCCGGGATGACCTGCTTTTTGCCTCTCAGCCAGTTATCTACCTCCTGATATGTCCAACGTCGGTTGGGATTCTTCTTCTCGCTTCTGTGCGACAGGTCATAATACGTTAATCCGATGATTAGATTTTTCAGTTCTTCGGGAGCGTCATTAGGGAATGGAATGCTTTGCAACGCTGAAAAACGAGCTATATCCTCTGCGCTGTAGTTTTGGTAGGGCGTATATCCGAAGAACAGCTCAAATATAGTGATACCGAAAGCATAGTAATCCGACTCTATCAGATAGGTGCCGCGAAATGTTTCGGGCGCAGAGTAGGCAGGCGTCATACCGGTTTGCGTAACAAGCACGGTGTTATCCTTGCCTACTACAGAACTGATGCCGAAGTCAATAAGGGCAACGCCTTTGTTGTTGTCCCGCAACATGATATTTGACGGCTTTAAATCCTTATGAAACAAGCCTTTATCATGCAGGCATTTCAAAGCAGCGTTGATACAGGGAATAATGTTTGCTTTCAATTCCTTCAGTGTGAAGGTTTTACCCTGCAAGCTGCCGTTTTGATAGTAAGGGATGATCTCATACGGCTTTCCGTTATAGGTTCCGGTATCATACAGACGCGCAACAAAGGGAGAATTGATGGATTGCAGAACGCTTATTGTTTCCGGTTTTATTGCTTTCTGCCGTCTGTAAATCTTTGCAACATATTTCACCGAACCGGATTCACAGAGATAGAGATCCGCTTCTCCTGTCGTCGCATTCAGAGGTTCAATGACCCTGTATTTATCATCCAGAATGATACCGGGCGTAATACCGACTGCATCCGCAGTCAGGCTTGGGTTAACGGAAGTCGCCTGACCTAATTGCGGATTGACCACTGTTGAATTATTGAGATTTGGATTGATCTGAGTTTTGTTATCCATCAGTTTCCTCCTGTGAGATACACTTTTCCGTCAATGATCTTTGCGTAACCTTTATCAATCAAAAGGCTGAACGCCGCTTGTGTTTTTGCTTTGATTTTTGCGCCTCTTCTTTCAAACCCAAATACGCGCGCGCATTCCGCTGCCAAGTCTTTGGGAGATAAACCGAAAGATTTTCGCACGATCTCAACCATAGCCAACGCAACTTCTTCGTCG
>JBGULZ010000407.1:0-5917 GCA_045116595.1 Ruminococcus sp.
GATATCAAAACAAATAAAAAAGCTTTATGATACCGTTCACGAGTGCTTCTGCGAGCAAATCGATTTTGATACTATCCATATGACGCTCCACGATCTGAGCGCGTCCGAAACGCTTGAAAGGGTATCTGCCGATATGTTCAAAAACGAGGTAGAATTACTGCGTCTGCTTAAAGAAAAACCGCAGCAGCCTCAGACAATAAAAATGAAAACCAATTATATTATCAATATGGTCGGCACAAGCCTTGTGTTCGCTCTGGCTCCTGCTGACGAGGACGAATGGAACAAGCTCCAGCAGTTATACGATCTGATAAACGAGGTCAGGGTATGCCCGTATCCGTATCTTACCCCGCACATCACTCTCGCGTATTTCAATCACCACGGATTTGATGAGCGGTCGGCGGAAAAACTAAAGGCGGCGGTTTATGAGCTGAACCAAAATCAATTTGCATTCACGCTTAACACAAGCAAGCTGTACTATCAAAAATTCACAAGTATGAATGACTATATCTCGGTTTTCAAAATCGTCTGAATTTATACCACAGGTTTATTGACAGACAAAAAAACATATGTTAAGATGATTACAGAAAAACAGAGAGGCAAGACCTTTCGGAAAGGAAATTCAAATGTTCAACAATTACGTTATTTTTGCCATAGCTGAATATGAGCGAGATTTCGTGTCCTTCGTCGAGCGTGAGGGCATAAGTAAAGTGCGCCCATATGAGAATGGTAAAAAAGAACGGTTGAACTCACTCGAATAACCTTTCATGTGCGAAAATTCACCGCCTGCCTCTCGTATGGGGCAGGCGGTTTTTGTATGTGCAAAACAGGCAAATTTGGATTTTCGGAGGTGAAAGAAATGACTGCCTACCCTGTGATCAATATGACCGCGACAGGAAAAAATATTCAGCGGCTGAGAAAAAACGCGGGCTTGACGGTAAGCAATCTGCAGCAGATTTTCGGCTTCTCGACACCGCAGGCTATTTATAAATGGCAGCGCGGGACAGCATTGCCGACCTTGGACAATATGGTTATCCTGTCGGTCCTGTTCAACACGAACATCAATAACATTTTGGTTTACTCATAATATGTCGCATACAAGGCGACCTATTAAGATAAAGAATAGTGTATTATATAATCACAGTAAAGATAAAACAAATCGGAAAGACGGTTGACGTCCCGGACAGACGGGAAATATGCTCCGGTAGTTTAAAGGCAAAACGGGCGACTTATAATCGCTTGATGATTGGTTCAAGTCCATCCCGGAGTACCATACGGCACCTTAGTCTAATGGTCAGGACACCGGACTTTCAATCCGGTAATGCTGAGTTCGAATCTCGCAGGTGTCACCAAATACGGCTCGGTAGTTCAAAAGAGAGGAACACCTGACTGTCTATCAGGAGGCTGCGGGTTCAAGTCCCGTCCGAGCTGCCAAAAAATACAACCCAAAGCAGCACGGGCGGGACTTGAAGGCGAGTGTGCCAAGGTTTAAGCGTGAGCGCAAACCGCAGGCAAAAATGATTCAGTGAATAATTTTTAACGAGAGCGTTCATGGGGATTTTGATTATGCGCAAACCGCAGCAAGCGAGATGGCTCCCAATTATCAACGCAAACAACGTCCGAGCTGCCATACGGCACCTTAGTCTAATGGTTAGGACGCGGGATTCTCAATCCCGAAACGCGGGTTCAACTCCCGCAGGTGTCACCAAATTCGGAACTGTAAGCCTAATTGGTAAGATAGGGGATTGCTAATCCCTGAGTAGCCGGATCATTCCGGTGTGTGAGTTCGAGTCTCACGAGTCTCACCAGTTCCGCCAAACACGGCTCCTTAGTCAAGTGGTCACGACGTCGGATTCTCAATCCGGAGACGCGAGTTCAATTCTCGCAGGAGTCACCAAATACGGCACCTTAGTCTAATGGTCAGGACACCGGACTTTCAATCCGGTAATGCCGGGTTCAAATCCCGCAGGTGTCACCAAATACGGCTTGGAAATTCAAAAGATAAATACCTTTCAGGCAATCTTTCGATTATAATTACGGTTAATCTTTATGAATGAGCTAAAAATAAGCAAATAAAAATTATTAACTCAACAACTCACTTTCACATATACCTCAAAAGCCGTGTCAAACGCTCAACATCGTGCGAACGGTTTTGGCGGATACTTTCCCTCCTTTTTCCAACAAATCGCACACAGGGCGAAATTCGGCAAAACAGGGCGCAAATCGGGCTGTTCACATAGAAAGTCCGAAGTGTTCTTCATATTCATCGAGGTTATCGTCCTCATCATAATCGTCCTCGTCCAGATATTCGGCATAGGCGGCGTCAAAATCATAATCGTATTCTGTTTGAGGTGTCTGTTCCTCTGTATCCTGTTTGCTGTCCTGATCACCGAGCGAGATCAAGTAGTCGAGCATAGTCAGGATTCCCTCTACAGCTTGGCTGTCGTAGACTTCTTCCCAATTACCTGTCGTGTCCGATCCTTCTTTCTGCCCATGAGCCAGCTTTTTCTCACGGATCTTTGAGCGCTCCTTGCCGTCAGACAAGGGCATCAGCTTATTGAGCTCGTCTAACCTTCTCCCGGTGCTGTTGACGATCTCCTTCGCCAACATTGAGAATAAAAAACCGAGACGCGCGGTATTGACCGCAACTGCCGCGTTGAAGTTCATTCCCAGCGCTGTCCTTATCAGCATATTTTTCAGTGATCTCATCTCCGGGTTCTTTTCAATCGGTACGTCGGGCTTGTCCTTTGCGTCATAGTAAAGACTCAACTTTTCCCGGTTGACCTCATTCCATTTTGCATAGATTTCAGATAAAATATCGTCTTTAGCGAACTCATGCAGAGCGAAATCTACCAACCGTTTCATCTTTCTTGGCAGGTATCCATAGAGCTTCTTCCCTTTCTGCAGTTGTAATTCGTCCTTGATTTTTCTCAACAGAAAAAGATAATAGTCGGAATTGGGCAGCGATTGCCGCGCCTGAATATGTTGTAACAGGTCTGCCAAATTATCCTTCAGCTCGTTTCGATAGCCGGTTTCTATGGTCGCCAGTTTGTATTGTTCATCACGAAAGATATCCTGACCGAAGGCGCGGCGAAGCTCCTTGATTCCCTTTTCAGATAGGAAACCTTCCTGACCTTCCGAGAATATCACCAGATGAATATGCGGATGGTGCGTCGTATTATGAAACGCACCGTACCACTCCAAGTCCTCAACCTTGATTCGATGAGCTTTGGCTATCTCATTCATATTGCGGCGCACGAGGTTTTCCCACGCTTCGGCGTTGTTAAAGTGTAGCCGTTCGGCATCCTCACGGCGCAGGCTTACAACCTCTGTCCAGATAACACCGTCGTGATTTGCAACACGTTCCGCGACAGTATCGAGGTCAATAGGCATATCGAATTGTGTAAACAATCCGTGAGAGCCGAGTTTTTCAACGCCCGGTCGGTTGGAAATGTAGTTGACCAAACCCCTTAATTCATTCACGCGATCAGCGTATCTCTCCGCGACAGCATCCAAAAACTCATTAGCATTTTCTCTTGTTGGCATTGCATAGTAGTCGTCATATTCAAGAAACTTTTTGCTTTGCGGGAAATGCTTTACCACAGAAAGAATAAGATCGTGCTGTTTGGAAGACGCGATCTTATACTTTTGACCGCTCGGCAACTTCTCAACACCCTCTCGGGTAGCCATGTATCTGATAAGGTCAGCCATATCATTTGCGCTCTTTTGGAAGCGACATGAGACAATTATCTTAGCCATTTTCTTCTCCGTTGATGAAATCTCTCGCCTTTTCAAGGTCGAGAACGCCGTTATGCTCCGCGACAAGCTGCTCGGAAACGTCATTCAAATAATTCAAGGCGTAGTCGTTTAGCTCACAGTTACGGGCAGAAAGAATATTGCTTTTGCTCACCTCGACTGCCAACTTGAACAACATCTCGCTCAGGTTTTCTTCAAATCTCCCGAGCACCAGCTTTATATTTTGACTGATAACGGGTGACAGATAGTTTACACTTCCTTTTTGAGCAAGGTAGCCGATGTAGTAATCCACCGCTTCACGCACCAAAGAGCTGCGTGAATAGCCTTGCTCCTTTGACATGATTGCGTCCAATTCTTCCAATTGGTCTTTCGTAAAACTGATAGTAACTTTCTTGTATTCTTCCATATTTTCCTCCTGAATATCTCTCGTTCACACAAACGCCGCAAACAAAGAGGACTCCCTCATAAGCGCCGCGCGTATTCTCCTAAAACTGCATAACGGTCGGCTCTGCCGTCCGATGTCTTTCGCGGGCAGCCCTCAAAGGGACTGCTCGCTTTTACCTGCTTCCAATAATCACCGGTGTTTTTGCGCTTGTTTTCTGTATCACAGATTTTGAACACAAAGAGAAAGGGCGTGCAGAGCAGAGTCGGCACTCTCTGCTCTGCGTTCGCATTACAGATTGAAGTTGTCTGTCAATCCTGCGAGTCTTGAATTATCGCGCTTGACGTAGTAGATTTCTGTGATTTCCGAGGTGGTGTGTCCAAGCAGTTCTGCGACTTGTTTTACCGAGAGTGCTTTTACACTTCCGTCGGGTTGCTTAACTCCGTTTATCAAACGTGTTGCAAATGTATGTCTGAATGTGTGAAGACCTTTATGTTCCATACCGATCGCGTCGAGTATGCGGTAGAATCGATTTCGCATATTGCGCGGATTCGTGAAGTTGCCGTTCTCATCCGGTATCAGAGGAGCGTCCTCACCGAAATATACTTCCTCGCGCAAGCGGTTGATCATTTCGATTGCGTTATCATTTAGCGGCACATCGCGTTTACTCGTCTTGCTTTTCAGTTTTCCGACCTTGACCTCCAGCTTTGGTACATACTCCAAGCCATCACGGACGTATACTTCTTTAACACCGCGTTGTAAGTGTATGACGCGGTTTTCGAGGTCAATGTCGCTGTTGATGATACCACACAATTCTCCTGCCCTTAATCCTGTGTTGAGCATAAGGAAGTAAGCCGCCGCTTGCTGATATACAGGCTTGCCGTTAGCGAATCTCTTGAACGCTTCTTCACGTATCTTCTCCAATTCTTCATCCGTGAATACGACCACCAAATCACACTGCGGCTTACTCTCCTTGTTCTGCGCAGCGAGGTAGTTATCCTTCTTCGTCATATCTATCAGCGCCATAGGATTGTTCGGGATCGCGCCTTCCTGGTACATCTGCTTGAAGTACATCTTGAATATAGAGTACGCTTTTTTGCTCGTTGTGAACGCATAGCCTGCGTTCATATGCTTTGTTAGCAGCTTTTTGATATCTGCAGGCGTGACGTCACCGACAGGTTTGTTTCCGATGTATGGATAGATTTGGTGCTCGGCGGTACATTCATATCGGTCATAGGTCGTGCGTTCGACCTCGGGGAACTTGTACACCCGAAGCCAATTCTTCATACTCTCTTTCAGCGGTTTCCGGGCTTCATCCGAGTTAGGTGTTTGTTCCTGAAAATTCTTAACGTATTCGGTCATCTTTGCTTGAAGCGTTTTCTTTTTCTTGCTCGAAAAACTCTTGCGTTGGGTTACACCGTACTCATCCTTGTAGCGCACCATTCCGATCCATCTGCCGTCGCTTTTCTGCCAGATATTCCCGTTGTCCAATAATTCTCGTTTCATAATATCACTCCTTGATTTTGGTAACCAAAACAGTACCACAAGTATCCGTCAATATCCAGTCAACAAGCCGAATTTTTGAGAAAAAAGCACAACTATACTTTTTCAATTTAGGTTGCCTATATCCATTATAGCAAAAAGCACTGTACCATTATCAGTACAATGCCTTGAATAATGGACGGAAATCGTCCCAAATTGTAAAAGTAAACGCAAGTGTTCCGCTGCTATGGCAGCCGCAGTGCAGCCACCGAAAAATATAGCCTAAAACTGTTCACTTGC
>JBGULZ010000408.1:0-1993 GCA_045116595.1 Ruminococcus sp.
AAACTCAAGAGCCGTTATTTTGTTGACCTTCTTAAATTCATCTATCGCCTGAGATAACAACCTCTGTAACACTTTGATTTTTGTATTCGGCAGCTTTATGTTATTGATTTTTTCAAGGTATTCATCGCTGAAAATATCGACTTCAATGTGCTTGCCCGTTTCAAATAATTCCTCTATACCATCAGATTGTATAGCACCTTCGAGCATTTCTCGAACACGAGCATTCATTAGGGCTATATCGGGAGCTTCACCTTTTGTCAGTTTATAAAGGATAGAACGAACGCCGCAATAAAAATGGATATAATCTCGGTCTTTATCAGTGATTTTCTCGCTTGAGCTGCACAGATTAAACGCCTGCTTCATCCGCTTTACAGCCGCCATAAATCTGTTTTCTAATTCTTCCGATAGCTGAACATACTCTACTGCTCTGTTCAGACAATCAAGCTGTTCTTTCGGAGAGCCTTCAAAGAACTTTTTGCTGTTAAACTTGCTGAACATTTGATTCAGAACATCCAGCTGATCTTTGACGATCGTAACAGACTGTTCAACGCCCTCAAATTCATCGTTTTCAAAGTTGGTATACTTTTGAAGAGCGATATTCATATTCTTTTTGATGCCGATATAATCGACTATCAAGCCCTTGTCTTTGCCCTCACAAACACGATTTACTCGAGAAATTGTCTGAATAAGCGTATGTTGCTGAATCGGTTTGTCGATATAAATAGCGTCCAATTCGGGAACGTCAAATCCTGTCAACCACATATCAACAACAATGGCGATTTTAAAATTGGATTTTGGATTCTTAAACTGGCGATCAAATTCTTTACGGTCATCCTTTGTTCCGAGCATTTCGTAAAGCTCTTTTTCGTCATCCTTATTGCGCGTCATTACTAGCTTAACCATCTCAATCGGTTTAAGCTCCTTTTTGTCCTTTTCGCTTAATTCAACTCCCGCGGGGCAAACCTTTTTCTCAGCCCATTCAGGACGCATTTCTATCAAAAGCTTGTAAAAACTGTATGCAATGTTTCTGTTAGAGCAGACGAACATAGCTTTACCTGCAACGGAAGCACCTTCCGCAACACGAGTTTCATAATGCTGAATGAAATCCTCTGCAACAGAGCGCAATCTATCGGGGTCACCCAAAATGACATCAAGATGGGCAACCGCTTTTTTGCTTTCTTCAATCTGATACTCGTTGGAGCCTTCTATCTCGCACTGAGCATAATATTCTTCGATTTCCTGCACCTTAGCCTGATCCAATGTTACTTTTGCCGCACGTCCGTCATAAACAAGATTAACCGTAATGCCATCTTGTACAGCTTCGGTCATTGTATAAGCGTCAACAACCTTGCCGAAAACATCAATTGTAGCGTCAATAGGCGTGCCAGTAAAACCGACATAAGTAGCGTTAGGCAAAGAATCGTGCAAATATTTTGCAAATCCGTATTTACGCTCAACACCTTTATCGGTTATTCTCATTTTTTGATCGAGATTAATTTGGCTGCGGTGCGCTTCATCAGAAATGCAAATCACATTTGTTCTGTCGGTCAGAATATCTAAATCCTCCGTGAATTTCTGGATAGTAGTCAGATACACGCCGCCGCTTTCTCTGCCTTGCAGCTCTTGGCGTAGCTTTTCACGGGATTCAATACTGACAACGGTTTCATCGCCGATATACTTTTTGGAAGCACAAAATTGTTTGGAAAGCTGATCGTCCAAATCCGTTCTGTCGGTTATAACCAAGATAGTCGGAGAATGGAAAAATTTGCTTTTCATCAGCATACGGGTTAAGAAAAGCATCGTGTAGCTTTTTCCGCAGCCGGTTGCGCCGAAATATGTACCGCCTTTACCATCTCCGTCAGGGCGCTGGTGTTCCTTGATGTTATCAAATAGCTTATTTGCCGCAAAGAACTGCGGATAACGACAAACTATCTTTAAATCTTTATCAGAACTATCCGGGAAATAAACAAAATCTTTAATCACGGACAGCAAG